>JBKJUT010000317.1:0-4395 GCA_046590515.1 Ferruginibacter sp. | reverse complement strand
AACCAAAGCTTCATAACTTAGTTCAATAGAATGGAGCAGATTAACCGACCTTTCGCCTGCACCATTTACCATGGCATCATAGGCAATGCGGATCCTTTCCCAACGGTGGTCCCTGTCCATCGCATAATACCGGCCGGTAATAGTGGCTAGGCTGCCTGTAGTGATTGCCATATGCTGCTGCAATTCTTTTATAAATTCCAGTGCGCTTTTAGGGTCTGTATCACGGCCATCTGTAAACGCATGTACCAATACATTATTGAAATTTTTCTGATGACAAAGGGTGAGTAATGCTTTTAAATGATTTATGTGGGAATGCACACCGCCATCACTCACCAGGCCTATCAGGTGAAGTGTTTTATTATGGGTTTGTGCATATGATATTGATTCCAGGATTGCGGGGTTTTGTGTAAACTCTCCTGTCCGGATGGCCACATTTATTCTTTGTAATTCCTGGTATACAATACGGCCGGCCCCTATATTTAAATGGCCGACTTCGCTGTTACCCATCTGCCCGTCGGGCAAACCCACTGCTTCACCACAAGTAACCAGTCTGCTGTTAGGATACTTCCCGTACAAACCATCCACAAAAGGAGTATCAGCATGTAAGATAGCATCGCTGGAAGGCACCTTGCCTATCCCCCAACCATCCATTATCACTAATATGATCTTTTTCCCGTTCATATTGCAAACTTAGCCTGTTTACAGCTAAATCACCTTATGCCATTGTTTAACATTTATATATTTTTACCCAGGCAATTTTGTGATCTGTTGGCACGTTTTTAGACCACTGGAGACTTAATAAAAACCTCTTTTATGAAACGATTTTTTACCTTATTTCTGGCGCTTGGTCTTTTTAGTTCCTTTAACATGTCCCCAGGTATTGAGGATGTTATTGTGTCTTTAAGAACCGGTAATTCCGCACAGGTGGCGAGGTTTTTTGACAATACCATCGAAATAACGTTGCCTGAAAAAAGCAATAGTTATAGTAAGAGCCAGGCAGAAATGATTTTAAAAGATTTTTTCAGCAATAATCCGGTCAAAGGTTTTGATGTAATTCATAAAGGAGAAAATGCAGGGTCTCAATACTGCATAGGAACCTTAATTACCAAGAATGCAAATTTCCGCACCACAGTTTTTATGAAGCAAAAAGGCGATTCGCAATTTCTCCAGGAGATACGGTTTGAAAACCGGTAACTGATTTTATTAGCTCCTTTTACCGGGAGTTTTTTTTTGCCTTCCCACCTCAATACGTAGCTTTGTTTTATGACAGATACCCACCTACTTGACCGGTTAATCAGGAATGCACTAGCGGAAGATATCGGCGATGGAGATCATTCCACACTCAGTTGTATTGAACCAGGTACAAAGGGGTCTGCTGTTTTAAAAATTAAGGAAGAAGGTGTACTCGCAGGAGTGCGGGTAGCCGCCAGAATATTTGAATTGGTTGAACCTGGAAGCAGTTTCACCGCTTTTAAAAATGATGGAGACTTCATGCGGGTAGGGGAAGTAGGTTTTGAAATTAAAGCGGAGGTAGCTACCATATTATCCTGCGAAAGATTGGTACTTAACAGTATGCAAAGAATGAGTGGTATTGCCACTCTTACCCGGGTCTATACTGATAAACTGAAGAATTTTTCCACCCGTTTACTGGACACCCGGAAAACCACTCCCAATTTCCGGTTACTCGAAAAAGAGGCTGTGCTTATCGGGGGTGGAAACAACCACCGGTTTGGCCTGTACGATATGATAATGTTGAAAGATAATCATATTGATTACTGCGGTGGAATAGAACAGGCAATCCGCAAAGCAAAAAAATATGTAGCTGAAAAAAAGCCTGGCTTGAAAATCGAAGTGGAGACCCGTAACCTGGAGGATGTGAAAAAGGTTGTGGCATTAGATATGGTAGACAGGATAATGCTCGATAATTTTTCTCCCGCTCAGATTTGCGAAGCCATTAAGATCATTGAAGGTAAAATTGAGACAGAAGCAAGTGGGGGAATTAACCTGGCTAACCTGGAAGAATATGCTGCAACAGGTGTGGATTTTATTTCAAGCGGTGCGATAATTCACCAGGCAAGGAGCCTTGACCTGAGTTTAAAAGCAAAAATTTTAACGTAATACAATGCACAAAAAAAATCATTCAGGCGGGATTGTATACTCCACAGACAGCCAGTTTCAATACGAGGCAGAGGAGAAACCGGGTAATGAAATCCTTTCTCCTGCTGAACAAAGGTTGCAGGTTAAACTGGATACCCGCCAAAGAGGAGGTAAGGCAGTAACAGTTGTTTCAGGGTACCAGGGTGCAGACCTGGAGGAAGTTGGAAAAAAAATTAAAGTATTCTGCGGTACGGGAGGATCAGTTAAGGATGGGCAAATCCTGGTCCAGGGGGACCAACGGGAAAAAGTGCTGCAATGGCTTATTAAGGCTGGTTTCAGTAAGTCGAAAAGTTTATGAACCCGTATAGGTAACCTGGAAACGTTAATCCTGTCATTTTGGTGAGGCAGGCTCGCACAAATACGTTATTTTAGAGCAAATTCTACTTATGATATCCAAAGTATCCCAGGGAGTAAAAGTAAGTGTAGATACGTTTTACCAGCCTGAATATAGCAATCCTGTAAACAGCGAGTACATGTTTGCCTATAAGATCACTATTGAAAACAATAATGATTACCCGGTAAAACTCATCAGCCGGCACTGGTATATTTATGACAGCAATGGAAGTGTACGGGAAGTTCAGGGCGATGGTGTAGTGGGTATTCAACCCATAATTACTATGGGAAATTCTTACCAGTATATCAGTGGATGTAACCTCCGGTCAGAAATGGGCAAAATGAATGGTAGCTACCTGATGGAAAATGTCAATAACAAGAAGACCTTTGAAGTGATTATTCCTTCTTTTGAAATGCATGCGCCTTTTAAAATGAACTAAGTTTTCACCTATCTTCGCTAAAAAAGGTGCTTATACACCATAATTTTTTTTATCATTAAAAGAGTATATGGCCTGCCATATCCTGTTCAATTATGTCTAAAGTAACTTTTAACAACAGAAATAATGAATTTTATCAAAGCTTAAAAGCGGCGGTAGATAGTTATTTTGAAGAAAACAATATTCGCAAAACCGGTGACTGGAGACTGTTCAGCAAAACCATTTTACTGATCGGGGCAGCTATCACTGTATATTATTTTTTAATCTTCGTACACATGTCCGTGTTACCTGCATTGTTATTGGCAGGATTACTCGGTTATCTTTTTGCCTGCATTGGATTTGCGGTTATGCATGATGCTAATCATGGAAGTTACAGCCCTAATCAGAAACTTAATGACCTGGTCGGACTGTCGGCTAATGCCATGGGTGCAAGTTCCTTTTTCTGGAAGCAGAAACATAATATTATACATCATACTTATACTAACGTGGATGGACTGGATGATGATATTGCCAAAAGCCCGATTATCCGCCAATGTGAATCACAGAAATGGGTGCCGGCACACCAGGTACAGCATCTATACTTACCATTTATTTATTCGCTTTCATCTATTTTCTGGATATTCTTCATGGACTTCACCAAGTATTTTACCCGCCGCATATACCGCACAGAGGCGTGGAAAATGTCTTTAAAGAATCATGTGATTTTCTGGTTAACCAAGCTGCATTATGCCGTTTTCTATATTGCAATTCCGATTTACGTCTGGGGTTGGCAGGGCTGGTTAGCAGGTTTCCTGGTTTTTAATGCAGTAATGGGTTTAACACTTTCCCTGGTTTTCCAATTGGCCCACGTGGTAGAGAATACTGAATTTGAGCATATTCCTTTAGATGAAACCAAACATATTGACAGCGCCTGGGCCGAGCACCAGATAAAGACTACAGCTAATTTTGCTATGGGTAATAAAGTGATCAGTTGGTTCGTTGGCGGATTGAATTACCAGATCGAACACCATTTATTTCCACGTGTCAGCCATGTGCATTACCCGGCTATCAGCAAGATCGTACAGGAGAAATGTGCTGCATTTAACCTGCCATATAATCAATACCCAACTATGTCACAGGCTTTGGCTTCACACTTTAAAGTTATGCGGCAACTGGGTGTGAAACCCGTTGCCCAGGCTGAATTAGGTCAGCAGGTTGCTGCATAATTAGCTAAGGTTTGTATTTTGCCTTTTCAAATAATTCTTCAGCATTTAAAGCCATCATCTCCGGCAGGGGAGTGTCAGGATATTTCTGCATGTATCTTTTTACAATCTGCCAGCCGGCAAAGGAACCGATATTGCCAGGAGAACCTTCTCCCAATTCATTTGTTTTTGGTCCTTCACCTATATAATTTTTGCTGATATTATTATCAATTGTCTGCAGGTAATTATTCTGAATGAACAGGTCCCAAATTACTCTTTCATGCTAA
>JBKJUT010000270.1:0-7174 GCA_046590515.1 Ferruginibacter sp. | reverse complement strand
CTTAAAAACAAGGAAAATATTGCAACCCAGATATTGAACCAATTTGATGTAGACTATGATATCTTTAAAAATGAACTGGGCTTTGTGACTAGTAATCCTCCCCAGGCTGAATTTAATGAGGAAGATGATTTTGATGAAGAACGTAAGCAGTATGGTCAACAGCCACGTGCCCAGAAGGGCGGTAGTGCCAATGCGCCAAAAACAAAGACTCCCGTGCTGGATAATTTCGGTCGGGATATAACCCGTCTTGCAGAGAATGGTTCGTTGGATCCGATCGTAGGCAGAGAAAACGAGATCGAAAGAGTTTCTCAGATTCTCAGCCGGCGTAAAAAGAATAACCCTATTTTAATCGGAGAACCCGGTGTGGGTAAAACCGCTATCGTAGAAGGCCTGGCCTTGCGGATAGTACAACGGAAAGTTTCCCGTGTATTGTTTGATAAAAGAGTGGTAAGTCTTGACCTGGCCGCTTTGGTAGCTGGTACCAAGTATCGCGGACAGTTTGAAGAGCGTATGAAAGCCATAATGAATGAACTGGAAAAAAACCGTGATGTGATCCTGTTTATTGATGAAATACATACCATCGTAGGTGCTGGTGGGGCGAGTGGCTCCCTTGATGCTTCCAACATTTTTAAACCTGCCCTTGCCCGGGGGGAACTGCAATGTATTGGTGCTTCCACATTGGATGAATACCGGATGCATATTGAAAAAGATGGCGCCTTGGACAGGCGTTTTCAAAAAGTGATTGTAGAACAGCCTTCAGTAGAAGAGGCAATTGAGATACTTACAAATATCAAAAGTAAATACGAAGATTACCATAATGTCACCTATAGTCCTGAAGCCATTGAGGCGTGCGTTAAATTAAGTGATAGGTATATGACTGATCGTTTACTTCCTGATAAGGCGATTGATGTGCTGGATGAAGTAGGCGCCCGTAAGCATATTAAAAACATTAATGTGCCCGAGGCTATCATTGACCTGGAGAAAAAAATTGAAGATATAAAACTGGAAAAAAACAAAGTAGTAAAAAGCCAGAAATTTGAAGAAGCGGCTTCCTTACGCGATACTGAAAAAAGATACCAGGAACAATTGGAAAAAGCCAAAAATGACTGGGAAGAAGAAAGTAAGCACAAAAGATTCCCGATAGAAGAGGAAGACATTGCGGAAGTGGTACACATGATGACCGGTATCCCTGTAAAACGTATGGTACAGGCAGAAACGGATAAATTACGCAGGATGGCTGACGACCTTAAAGGTGCAGTTGTAGGCCAGCAGGATGCCATCAGTAAAGTCGTGAAGGCCATACAACGTAACAGGGTAGGTTTAAAAGATCCCAAAAAACCAATCGGCACATTTATTTTTCTTGGACCTACCGGTGTAGGTAAAACTGAGCTTGCGCGGTCATTGGCCCGTCATATGTTCGATAGCGAGGACGCACTGATTCGTATTGATATGAGTGAATACATGGAAAAATTTACGGTCAGCAGGTTAATAGGCGCCCCTCCGGGATATGTGGGTTATGAAGAAGGAGGTCAGCTAACGGAAAGGGTAAGGCGTAAACCTTACAGTGTCATCCTGCTTGATGAAATTGAAAAAGCTCACCCGGATATTTATAATATTCTACTCCAGGTTCTGGATGATGGCCAGTTAACAGATGGCCTGGGCAGGAAGGTGGATTTCAAAAACACTATGATCATCATGACTTCCAATATAGGTGCACGCCAGTTAAAAGATTTTGGTGATGGGGTTGGTTTTGCAACTGCCTCCCGCCAGGATAACCTGGATGAAAACAATAAAGCTATTATTGAAAAAGCCTTGAAGCGCACGTTCAGTCCTGAGTTTCTCAACCGGATAGACGACGTGGTGATCTTTAACAGCCTGAACAAAGAAAATATTTTTGAAATCATTGACATATTGATGAAAGGGGTAATGACCCGGTTAAAAAACCTGGGTTTCTCACTCGAACTTTCTTCCGAAGCCAAAGACTTCATTGCAGAAAAAGGGTATGACAGCCAGTTCGGCGCCAGGCCCCTGCATAGGGCAATTCAAAAATACCTCGAAGATCCTTTAGCCGAAGAAATTCTTAATATGACTATTAAAAATGGTGATACGATGATCGCTGAGCTGGATAAGGAAAATGAAAAGTTGAAGTTTCGCCTGAAGGAGGAGCCTAAGAAAAGGGAGAAAAAATCAGAAGCCTGATAATATAATAAAAAAAACCCGTTTGTTCACATAAACGGGTTTTTTTATGTAATAATGAAACTTCATTTTGAATTGGTGATTTTTTGATTCATTTTTGCAATGTAATGTCTAAGTGTGTAATCATAACAATTGATGGCTGGTCCTCCTGTGGTAAAAGCACTTTAGCTAAACAAATGGCTAAGAAGCTGGGCTACGTATATATTGATAGTGGTGCTATGTACCGTGCCATTACGCTTTATTTCCTGCGTAATCATGTAGATTGGACAGATTCAAAAGAAGTGGTAAAAGCACTAGAAAATATTCACCTTCACTTCGAATATAATCCCAAATACGGCCAGTCTGAGATCTACCTGAATGAAGAAAACGTGGAGTACGTGATCAGGGACCTGGTAATAGCAGAAAAAGTAAGTGAAGTAGCTTCCATTGCAGAAGTCAGAACTTTCGCGGTTGCCCAACAGCAAAGAATGGGTAAAATTATGAGTACGGTGATGGATGGACGCGATATAGGAACCACTGTATTCCCTAAGGCAGAATTAAAAATCTTTATGACTGCTGATATTTCCGTACGGGTGGAGAGGCGTTTTAAAGAATTGTATGAGAAAAATCCCAACATTACAATAGACGAGGTGAAGAACAACCTTGAAATGCGTGATTATATCGATTCCAACCGCGAGATCAGTCCGTTAAGACAGGCCACGGACGCCATTCTGCTCGACAATACCAACATCAGTATGAGTCAGCAGTTGGAATATGCGTTGCGCCTGGTACGGGAGCGTGTGCCTGAAGCGCTTACGCAAAATGTTCAATGATTTTCCCATCCGTGAAGGCTATATTATAAAAGGAAATTACCCTCTCAATAACTTTTTCTACAACGGCATCCGGGCAACTGGCACCACTGGTAATTAATATTCTCACCGGTATCCTTTCCGGCAGGTAATTTTTAGTAGTTAATTCCTTTTGAAGATGAAAATTATAGTGCCTGATTTCTGTGGAAGAGATTAATTTGTCAGCTGCATTTATAAAATATGCAGGAAGTTTATTTTCACATAATTCCACCAGGTGCGAAGTATTACTGCTGTTATACCCGCCTATGACGAGGGCAAGGTCTGCAGGCTGTTGCAGTAAGCCATACACGGCCGATTGGTTGTCATTGGTGGCATAGCACAGGGTATCTTTGGTATCTGCGAAATGAGCTTCCACGTTGTGTGCTTCCAGTTGATATTTTTTAATCATCACAGACCTCAGGAAATCAGAAATTGCCTGGGTGTCAGATGCCAGCATAGTAGTCTGGTTAACAACCCCAATCCTTTCCAGGTCTGTTGCAGGATTGAAGCCTGCGGAAAATCGCCCTTCAAACTCACTGCTGAAACCGGAAAGTGGCTTTTCACCCAAAATATATTCTGACAGGTTAATGGCTTCCTGCATATCATTTAACACCAGCGCATGGGTACTGGCTGAAGCATGTGAAAATGTGGCCCTGGTCTCCTCGTGGCTGGGCTTACCGTGTATCAAAACAGTATAGTTTTGCTTCGCGATCTGTTCACTCCGGTTCCAGACCTTTTCCACAAAAGGACAGGTAGTATTGTATTTGGCAATCTTAATTCCAAGTGCGGTTAATTTCCTTTCAATATCCAGGGTAGTGCCAAAGGCAGGGATGATCACCACATCATCTGGCCTGAGTGCTTCAAACGGAACCAATTGTTTGCCATATGTATCCTGCATGAACTGCACCCCCCGAGCCAGCAGGTCTTCATTAACCTGGGGATTATGAATCATCTCACTTAACAGGAATATTCGTTTACCCGGGTTTTCATCAATGGTGCGGAAAGCAATTTCTATAGCGTTCTCTACTCCATAGCAAAATCCAAAATGGCGTGCAAGATAAATCTCTACCGAACCATAGTCTAGCCGGGTAGGAGAAAAGTCCTTTTTCATTTTGTCTTCCTGGCGACGTTTATTCTTGATTGCCGTTATTAAAGGACTGCGGTAAGTAAAAGGAATAGTAAATTGCTTCATCGTAATCTTATCAGCCACAAAGGTACAATTTGCCAAAGGATTGTAGTTGATTAGGCATATAGATGACAAAGTATACATATGAGCAACTTTACAACCCCGCCCACCTTACGTGGTTCCAATATTTACGAAGTAAATGTAAGACAGTATACCACTGAAGGTACTTTTAAGGCTTTTATAGCACACCTTCCCCGCCTGCAACAGATGGGTGTGGAGATACTTTGGTTCATGCCTGTTTTTCCGATTGGTTTACTTAACCGCAAAGGAAGCCTGGGAAGTTATTATTCCATAAAAGATTTCTGTGCTGTAAATCCAGAATTTGGTACGCAGGAAGATTTCAAAGCGTTGGTTAAAGAAATACACCGGCTGGGCATGAAAATCATTTTAGACTGGGTAGCAAACCACGCTGCCTGGGATAATGTTTGGACCGTTGAACATCCTGAATACTTTGTGCAGAAACCGGATGGCGATTTTTTATCTCCGTACGACTGGACTGATGTGATTCAAATAAACCATGACAATAAAGATCAGCAACAGGCTATGATCCATTCTATGGCGTACTGGATTAAAGAAGCAGGAATTGACGGCTTCCGTGCAGATCTCGCCCATCTTACTCCGCTTCCTTTCTGGTTGGAGGCCAGGGCGTTCCTGGATGCCATAAAGCCTGGATTGATATGGCTGGCTGAATCAGAAGAGCCCGCATATGCCCAGGCATTCGACCTCACATATACCTGGAAATGGATGCACGCTACGGAGCAATATGCCAGGAAGGAAATGGACATAGCAGGGCTGAAAAATATTCTGATGGCAAAAGACGGCCTGGAGAATTGCCTGCGTATGTACTTTACCTCTAATCACGATGAGAATAGCTGGAACGGGTCGGAATATGAAAAGTATGGTGTATTCGCGAAGGCGTTGGCTGTGTTCAGTTGCACTTACCAAAATGCTGTTCCCCTGGTATATAGCGGGCAGGAAATTCCCAATGCCAGGCGATTGGCTTTTTTTGAAAAAGATTCACTCGAATGGAGAGTGGCAGAACTTGATGATTTTTACCGGACACTTTTTGCATTTCGCCGGACAAGCGCTTTTTATAACCAGTCTGTCCAAAGTGAATTTCGTTTTATAGATACACCTGGCGAGGTGTTAGGATATGAAGCAATGGCGGGGGATCAAAAGATGGTTGTATTGCTTAACCTGTCAGGAGAGGAAATTAATTGCGCCTGCCCGGAACAGTTATATGGAAAATTCAGGAATCTGTTTTCGGGAATGGAGGAGTATACTATCAACAGGCAGATTTATTTAGCTGCTGGTGCTTACCTGGTTTACCTTAAAATATAAAAAAAAGTCCCGCATTGTGCGGGACCAGTATTAATCAGTTTGTTATTCGTTGTCGAGACTGACCGGGTATTCATATAGACCTTCGAACCCCGGGTAAAATCCGCTGATATTTACCGTTCCGGTATTAGCTACTGCACTTCTTAATTCATCTAAAGTGGTTACATTTTTATTATTCACTTTCAGGATAATAAAACTGTCTTTCATGCGGGTCTGATCGGCCAGGGCACCAGAAGAGATTTTCTTCACTACCACACCACCTGTTATACCATATTCTTTGGCTTTACCGGCATCAAGGGTTGCAAAGGTTGCGCCCAGTTTATCAAGTGCATCATTCTTAACTATATCGTAATTACCTGCATTATTTTTTAACGTCACAACCACGGTATTCTCCTTGTCTTTACGGAAATATGTTACCGGCACTTTATCGCCCGGCTTATAGCGGCTAACCTGTTCCTGCAATTCACCCCCACTCGTTACCGGTACTCCATTGATTTTGGCAATAAGGTCACCTTTGCGTATTCCTGCCTGGTAGGCACCTCCATTGCTTAATACATCTGTAGCATATATTCCGTCATAAGCTGTCACAGGTATTCCTTCCCGGCGTTTGTTTTCTTCAGTCATATCTGCGGCATTTCCAAACTGGATACCGAGATAACCTCTTTGTACGGTACCGAATTTCATAATATCATCTACTACCTTCTTTACAATATTAACGGGGATAGCATAAGAATAACCTGAATAATATCCTGTAGGAGATGCAATGGCTGAATTGATACCAATAAGTTTACCATCGGTATTAACCAGGGCTCCACCACTATTACCCATGTTTACGGCTGCATCTGTCTGAATAAAGGATTCCACACCATTACTTGCATTTCCATTCTTATCTTTATTTAAACCCAGGCTGCGCGATTTTGCACTGACGATACCTGCCGTTACGGTAGTTTCCAGGTTTAACGGATAGCCTACTGCCAATACCCATTGGCCGATCTTCACCTCATCTGAATTGCCATATAATAAAAAAGGCAGCCCATCTGCTTCAACTTTAATTACTGCCAGGTCATACGATGGATCTGTTCCGATTACCTTGGCTTTATACGTCCTTTTATTATTAAGTGTAACATTTATTTCATCCGCATTTGCTACTACGTGGTTGTTGGTTACTATGTATCCATTCTCACTGATAATCACACCCGAACCAGAAGCTCTTTGTTCAGGGATCACCCCACTTCTGCCCCCATTGCCAAACAACTGGTTAAACATATCATCATCCAGCAGGTCGCTGAACGGGTTCAATCTCTGCGTACGGGGCAAACCATTGTTGGTGGTGCGGGCATTGGTTTTTGTTTTAATATGCACTACGCCTGGTGTGGCAGCTGCAGAGGGCTGGGTAAAATCGACAGGCCCGGGAGGAGTTGCACCATTGCCATAACCTACGTATTTATAATTACCAGGAATGATGCCCTGTTGCTGGCCGGCATACGAAAAATCAGGCTTCACATATTTCTGGTAACCCCAGGCTATAGCCAGTGTAGTAAGGGCACTGATAAGAACTGTGATAAAGATTTGTTTAAACTTCATGTTTTAAGGTTTATAGGTAATATCAATTGAATTGTAATGGCTC
>JBKJUT010000260.1:0-9277 GCA_046590515.1 Ferruginibacter sp. | reverse complement strand
GTTCAGAAAAAATGGAAAGAAGACGGCCTTATTAAAAAAGTCCACCATTTTCTGTTAGGCGATATCGTTAGTTTTAAAAATGGTATATCAGATCGTGGGGACCGTATGATAGCTACCAACATTGAGTTCCTGTATAACAATGCGCTGGATGTGCTGGTAAATAAGGCCAAAACGGAAAACCGGTTTCTTGGCTACCTGAAAATTGTGGATGATAAATATTTTGTAAAAGAGATCGACAGTTATTTATTTTTCCCTGTTCCTTTTTCTCCCTGGCAGATTTTACCAACCGAAGAAGAATTAAATGAGCAGGTTATATTCTCACTGGAAAACACTGAAAAAAAAGAAAAGATATTTGCTTCCCTGCTCACGAACGTGTATATCCTAGAATTTCACACTGCGGTAAAATTATATAAAAGTAAAACGGCAGTTGAAGCAGAAGTTTATAATGTTACGCCTCATGGGATTTACCTGAACGTAGTGGAAGATAAAATAAAGGCCAAGTTACAGTTGGATTTATTGCCGGAAGGCACTGAAATAAAAGCAGGTGATAAGATACCGGTAATTATCACCCACCTCAGCAAATCCCGTATTGCTGTTATACCTGCAGATCAATAAAAAGGTTGAATGAACTGGTACACCAATACCCCGGTGAGTGCCACATACAACCAAAGCGGGAAAGTGACACGCGCCAGTTTTTTATGCCGTTCATAATCTCCTGTCAGCCCACGGTAGGCAGTAAATAAGATCATTGGCAGTATGATGGCGGCCAGCGGTATGTGGGTTAGTAAAAGTGCGTAATAAATATAACGGGCAGATCCTACCACAGCTTTTTCATTGTCTGATAAAATTCCGTTGTGGTCAGTATCGCCGAATTTAGTTTCACCTGCCAGTAAATGATGGGCGATATAACTTAGCAGGAAAAATACGGATAATGTAATAGCCGCCAGCATTATGTTCCTATGTAACTTTAAGTGTCTTTTTTTTACTGCAAGCAGGCCTCCCAACAAAAGGATAAATACCATTGAATTGATAATTGCATTAAACGTTGCAAACACGTGTACATTAAAAGGCAGGTCCACCTTCAACTGCACCTTGCTCAGAATGACCACTGCCACAAAAACTATTACAGATACCGTTAAAATAAATACCCGTGCTTTAGCATCATTTCTTTTAAGAGAGGGGGTCAGCATAATCACTTTTTTTATTTCTTGAAAGAAAGGCCATTAAAAATATGACCAGGCCTATGCCGACAAATATAACGGGCAGGTAGGGACTAAAGCCCCGCAACACTGAGGGGCTCTTCCGGTCACGCTCCAGCATAAGGGTAGGAATATCCCTGGCAAGTTGTGCCTGGCGGGATGTGTCAAAGCCACTATACCAGCCACGTATGACCCGGTTGCTATCGAGCAGGAAAAAATCTTCTGTATGAATAAATGCAGTATCAATGTGAGGGTCCGCAATATTGGCCTTCATTTCTTTAATAGCAAAATCATAAATTTCTTTTTTATCGCCGGTTACCATCCACCACGTGTCGTGATTTATATTATAATGGTCGGCATACCTGGGGAGATTCGGCACACTGTCGTGTTCAGGATCTACACTGATTGAAATAAACTGCACGATGCTGTCATTTTTAATAAATGAATCCTGCAGCTTCTTCATAGCCCTGGTGAGGTTAGGACAAACTACCGGGCAACGAGTAAAGAAGAAATTAACCACCAGAATTTTGCCTTTCGCATCGTCCAGGCTTACTTCTTTTCCAAATTGATTGCGGAACCTGAAAATTTTGACGGCATGCCAGGCCGTATCTGTAATTGTTTTGCCACTCTTCTCTTTTACTGTTACACTGTCATAGAAATAATGTTTCGGCATATGCACTGCATCTTTACCAAATATCTTCACCAGGAAGTAACCGGCCAGGGGAAGGATTATGGCCAGGCCCAGGGCCAGGAAAGCTTTCTTATTCACTTTTTACAATTTCATCACGGCGTACCATGTATAAAAAAAAACCACCAATCACTTTTACAGGGAAGGTGGTTATAATATTAATGTAGAAATATTTTAATCTTTCGCACCAACCTTTTCTGCAGGAACCTGTTGCTGCTGGTGTACATCCGGGCGGCTACCACCATTGGTATTACGCAGGTCTTTCCAACTTTGACCATCCATAAGAAAAGCAATGATGAACCAGACAAATAACATCAATGGCACTACGATGGTCATGATCATATTTCGGATTTCATCCCCCAGGTGCATGAAAATAGATACGATATAATATGCTTTAGCCAGCGTCAGTATACAAACCAACCCTTTAAAAAACAATACAAGTAAAGCATTGGGATGCTCACCTTTGTGAATGTTATAAATAGCCAGCCCTAAAATCAATTCAGCGATAGTAAGGGCAGATAATAACCAGAATGTTTTCCAGATACGTTTGGTGCCTTCATCATGGCGTGGTGCAAAACTTACTTCTGGAGATATAGTATGTTGACTCATAATTTTAAATTCTTTTATTAATTATTCAATCTTTGAAAGTTAGATAAGGTAGAAGCAAAGGAATACAAATACCCAAACCAGGTCTACAAAGTGCCAGTACAAGCCAGCTTTCTCAATCATTTCATAATGCCCGCGCTGGTCAAAGTGTCCAAGCCTTGTTTTAATCAACATAATTATATTTATAATTACGCCGCTGAATACGTGGAAACCATGAAAGCCTGTGATGCCAAAGAAATAACCGCCAAAGGCAATCGGGCCTGAATGAGTAGCGTGTAATCCCGAGGCTGCAATCTGGTTAACCAGTTCTTCATTAGACAGGGAGGTCATGGCATGCCCGGCGCCTTCCGCACCATGATGCAGTGTAGATGCAATATTTACCAGTTGGTCGTGAGGGGTTTTTTGCAACGCCGCTAACATTTCGCCATGTGGAAGTTCATGTCCCCAGGGATTCATACTAACGGTAGTAGGAATTGCTTTTAAAGTACCGTCAGTTAAAAGTGCCACATGCTCACCGGTTAATAAGTGTGTCCACTCCCAGGCCTGGCAGCCAAGAAAAGCTAAACCACCTATGATAGTAAGCACCATATATTTTTCAACTCCTTTACGATTCATGTTATGCCCTTCATGTACAGCCAAAACCATGGTAACAGAACTGAAGATGAGGATGAAGGTCATTAAACTCACAAATGCCAAAGGCAGGTTTGCATGCCCGGCAAAAGGAAATGCGTTGAACACATGGTTAGGATCGGCCCAGTTATTTACACTGAACCTGATGGTACCGTAACTGATCAGGAATGCGCCGAAGGTAAATGCATCACTCATTAAAAAGTACCACATCATCACCTTACCATAGCTGGAATTAAAAGGACTTCTTCCTCCATTCCACCATTTTGTTCCCGCGGGTATCGCTGTTGTTGACATAATCGTTCTGAAATTATAAGTTATAGTATTTAAGTTTTCTGTAAACCTCCCGGATTACCGCACCTAAATGTGACTACCGAATCATTAATAAAAAGATCAATAAATAAATCCATAATATATCTACAAAATGCCAGTAAGTGCTTACCAGGTCTACCGGCACCGCACTGTAATTTCTCATCTTGCTGCTGAAAGCTTTCAGCGACATCACTACCAGGGCTACAATCCCTCCTATAACGTGGGCGGCATGAATACCCACGATCACGTACAGGAAAGAAATAGATACATTGGATTGCAGAGTTAAACCTGCGGCCCACAATTGCCTGAAACCTGTTACCTGCAATACAATAAACAATACGCCCAATATTAAAGTGGCCAAAGTCAGACCCCGGTAATTACTCATCCGCCGATCCTTAAAAGCCTTCGAAGCCATCCACATGGTGATACTGCTGGCTACAATTGCAGCCGTACTGTACCAGAAGCTTACAGGTAATTCGAAAGTAAACCAGTTGGCCTGATTCCGTTTAACAATATAAGCGCTGGTTAAACCGGCAAACATCATCAGAATACTGCCAATACCCACCCATAGCGTAAACTTGTGGGGGTGTATCTTATTCTGTGTTGTCATAGTTATTGCACTCATCCGATTTCTTTATCTCTCCGGGGAGAGTTTAATTAATATACTCTAATCTTATCAGCATACAGGCTGAGAAAAACGATCATCAGGTAAAAATAAGATCCGAACATTACCTGCCTGGCGCTGCTTACATTCATCTGCATATATAACCTTATACTCAAATAGACCATGGCCAGGTTAGAAGCCAGCACGATCCACATACTTGTGAGCCCGCTCATACCTATAAGATAGGGGAGCAAACCAACCGGTATCATCATGACACTGTACATGATGGATTGAACTGCAGTGAAGCGGGTCGGGCCTTTTTCACTTGGCAATAATTTAAACCCGGCACGACTGTAATCCTCGTGTGCTACCCAGGCGATAGCCCAGAAATGAGGAAACTGCCAAAGGAACTGGATACCAAATAATACCCAGCCACCGGCGCTCATTTCGTTGGTTGCTGCCACCCAGCCAATGAGGCAGGGAAGCGCCCCGGGTAATGCACCTACCAATACAGCTATAGAGTTCACCTTTTTCAGAGGTGTATACACGAAGCCATAGAGAAACAGGCTGAACAACCCGATCATGGCACTTTGGAAATTAAAAAAATACCAAAGCATTCCCACACCTGCAATTCCCGCGATGGCGGCAAAAGTATAGGCTTCGGTTTCGCTCATCCTGCCACTTGCCACTGGTCTTTTTGCGGTGCGTTTCATCAAAGCATCCGTGTCTTTCTCCAGGGCCTGGTTGATAGTATTGGCTGAGCCGGTTACCAGCATTCCTGCCAAAAAAAGTAAAAGAACTTGTAGTAAGTCAAAACGGACATTCGGCGCCAGCAGGTAACTCACTACTGTACTGAACACCACCATGAAGCTCAACGTGAATTTGATCAACTGAAAGTAATCTTTCACTTTGCTTGCCAACGCAAATGATGTTGAGTTGGATATGGTTTTGTTCTCCTGCATTACCTTACCCTTAATCTTCCTGTTAGTGGAAGCCGCCGGGCATTTAAATGAACTTTATAATTCCTTTTTATTAATGATTGCTTTCATCTTCACCCACCGGTACATCCTGTGGTATGAAATCTTTTCCATCTTTACCATAATCGTATGGCCAGCGGTGTACTTCTGGTATCTCACCTACCCAGTTACCATGTCCCGGGCGGATTGGAGTAGTCCACTCCAAGGTATTGGCTTCCCAGGGGTTTAAGGTGGTTACTTTCCGTCCTTTCCAGATACTGTAAAAGAAGTTAAAGACAAATAATAATTGGGTAGCAAATACTATCATAGCCACCAGGCTGATAAATTCATTCAGACCGCCAAATTGCTTAAACGATTCCCAGTTACTGTATTCATAATAACGGCGTGGCATACCTGCCAAACCTTCGTAGTGCATAGGCCAGAATATCAGGTAGGCGCCCACAATAGTTATCCAGAAGTGAATATAGGATAGTGTATTATTGAGGTAACGCCCAAACATTTTCGGATACCAATGGTAGATACCGGCAAACATTCCAAAGAAGGAGGCCACACCCATAACTATATGGAAGTGGGCAACTACGAAATAAGTATCATGCAGATGGATATCCAGAGCTGAATTACCCAGGAAAATCCCTGTTAAACCACCACTGATAAACAGGCTCACGAAACCAATTGCGAATAACATTCCCGGGGTAAAGCGGATATTTCCACGCCACAATGTGGTTAACCAGTTAAATACTTTAATGGCCGATGGCACCGCAATAAGCAAGGTCAACAAAACGAATATCGCACCCAGGAAGGGATTTAAACCAGTCACGAACATATGGTGAGCCCACACCAGGAACGCGAGGATAGTGATTGCGAATAAAGAACCCACCATGGCCATATAACCAAAAATGGGTTTAGGGCTGTTCACAGATAAAATTTCCGACGCCATACCCATGGCCGGCAATAAAATGATATACACTTCCGGGTGACCAAGGAACCAGAAAAGGTGCTGGAACAGGATGGCACTTCCGCCCTCATTCGGTAAAATCTTTCCAGCTACAACTATGTCGCTCAGGAAGAAACTGGTACCCAGGTTACGATCGAATAATAATAGTATTGCACCTGATAATAACACGGGGAAAGACAATACCCCAAGTACCGCTGTAAAGAACAGGGCCCAGATGGTCAAAGGCATACGGGTCATACTCATGCCCTTTGTTCGCATGTTCAGAATAGTAGTGATATAGTTCAGGCCACCTAGTAAAGTTGAAATAATGAAAAGCGCCATACTGGTAAGCCACAGGTCCATTCCGATCTTACTACCCATAGATGCATCACCTAAGGCACTAAGTGGAGGATAGATTGTCCAACCTCCGCTGGCCGGGCCTGTCTGAACGAAAAGAGAAGAGAACATTACAACAGATGCTCCAAAGAAAAACCAATAGCTCAGCATATTCAACAAGGGAGATGCCATATCGCGCGCACCGATCTGCAAAGGAATAAGGAAGTTGGCAAAGGTGCCACTAAGCCCCGCCGTAAGTACGAAGAACACCAGGATGGTTCCATGCATGGTTACGAGTGCATAATAAAATTCGGGGTGGATCTTCCCTCCCTGTGCCCAGTGACCCAACAGGTCTTCCAGGAAAGGAAACGTTTGATCGGGGTAACCCAGTTGCAGCCTGAAGATCACAGAAAATAAACTACCGATGATCGCCCAGATAATACCGGTGATCAGGAATTGCTTGGCAATAGTTTTATGATCCTGGCTAAATATGTATTTAGTTATAAAGGTTTCATGGTGGTGATGTTCATGGTGCGCATCATGGGCTGCATGAGTACCTGTTTCCTGTAAATTCACTTCACTGCTCATAATATTATTATTAATCCTGTTAATTAAAGGTTAGTTACCTGCTACAGCCAACTTAGCCGTAACCGGTACTTTTGCAGAATCTGTTGCTGCGGGCGCAAACAGGTTCACGTATTCTGGTTTTTGTTCAGATAACCACTTTGTGTATTGCGCTTCAGTTTCCACTACAATCACACCGCGCATAGAAAAGTGACCCGATCCACACATCTGGTCGCAACTGATTTCGTACACAAAATTCGGGTTCCCTGTTCTTACTTTCATATCCTCAGTAGTATACTTAGGCGTAAACCACATTGTAGTAGGTATGCCCGGTACCGCATCCATCTTCATACGGAAATGTGACAACCCTACGTCATGTATTACATCCTGTGCATGTATTACCAGTTTCACAGCCTTGCCAACGGGCAGGTGCATTTCTGATGTGCGGATATCATCATGACTTTCAGGATCTTCAAAATCTACTGCCAGGGTGTTACCTGCTGGTTTGTTGTATAATTTATAATTAATCTTACCCAGGATTCCATCTTCGCCGGGGTAACGCATATCCCAGCCAAACTGGTGGCCGGTGATTTCCACTAATACGTGTTCCTTTGGAGGATCGCCCGTGATCTTGAACCAATATTTCAAACCAAAAACTACCAATACAGTAAGGAAAATTGCCGGAACAGTAGTCCAGATTAATTCCAGTTTAGTATTGTGCGGGAAGAAATAAGCTTTTTTGCCGTCTTTTTCCTGGTATTTAAAAGCGAACCAAAACAATAATATCTGGGTAATCACGAATACTACACCCGTAACCCCAATGGTAATTAATAACATCAGGTCAATCTTTTCCCCTTCTACGGAAGCAGACCCTTGAGGAAACAGCGTTTTTCCGTAATATAACTCATTACACCACCAGGCCCCGACAAGTCCGAACACCAGGAAGGCCATCATCAGGAAACCATTAATCTTATTATTTTGTTTACGTGATTTTTCTTCACCTTTCAGCACACTCACGTATTCACTTGCTTTCGCAATCTGAAAGATGACCACGAAAATCATTATGACAATTAATACCACGAAAAGATCTTTCATTTTATTTAATTTTTGTCTTTGCTACCGGCAGCAAAGTCTAATTATTTGTAACTACTGCGTTTAATGACCAGTTTTAGTTTTTAAGTATGATGAATCATACTTTCTTTCAGGAACGGGTGGTTTCTTGCCAGCAAAGAATGTTTTGACAAGTACCTGCCTGCTCCCCACATAATGATACCTATGAAAAGACAGGCAATACCAAATTCAAAAGGCATTAATTCTGCATGCTCATGTAAGGTGCCCGGCATCACCATCAGGTAATAATCAATCCAGTGTCCGAATATGATCAGCACCGCCATAAAGGTGATCACTGTCCAGCTACGCTTTGTTCCTTTTTTCATCAGGATCAACAGCGGGCAAAGGAAATTAACTATCAGGTTAAAGAAAAATATACCACGGTAAGGGCCAGCCTTGTCAGATGTACCTATCCGCTCAATAAAATATTTGGTTTCTTCCGGCTGGTTACTATACCAGATCAGCATGTACTGGGAAAACCACAGGTAAGTCCAGAATACCGAAAACGCGAACATGAATTTACCCAGGTCATGCAGGTGTTCTTCGGTCACATATTCTAATTGCCCCCTGTTTTTCAGGAAGATCACGAAAAGTGCCATCAATGAAATGCCGGATACAAAGGTGCTGGCAAAATTATACCAACTGAACATGGTACTGTACCAGTGTGAATCGATACTCATGATCCATAGCCAGGGGATTGTTGAGGCTACTGTCAGGCCGAACACCACCGTAAATAATGAGCCCCAAACTGTATTATTGAGGATCCATTTTTTGGCGGTTGGATAATCCATCGGTGCCTTATCCGTTTCCAGGCTCAGGCTGCGCATCTTACGTCCAAGTAATGACCAAAGTAAAATTGAGATACCTGATACTATTAAGAAAAAGGCCGGGTTTAAAAAACCTTTTTTGCCATTCAGGATATGATCTTTTGCTACAGCATCTTTATCTAACCAATGATATATATCGGTGCGATGACCAAGAACCAGGGCCAGTAAAATAATGAAAGTAATTACTCCTAATACCGGCACGACACTGGAAATTGCTTCTGTCACCCGCCTGAAAGCGATCTGCCAGCCGCCCATTGCCAGGGTAGTTACACAAAGGAAGAACATGGCAGCATTAACTACCAATAACCAATAGACGCTGTTTTGCAGCAATACAGCCCAGAACCTGGTACCATTGAGAGAAGCTGAAGTATGCCCTTCGCCGGCTCCATGTACGGGAGCTGCAAATGGATGAAACATAATCATGCCATATAACAAGGCCAAAATACCGGCTACTATTAAACCAAGCGTCCACTTTTTATAACTTCCCGGTAAC
>JBKJUT010000319.1:0-4933 GCA_046590515.1 Ferruginibacter sp. | reverse complement strand
CAGCACAATTAGCCAGCACCACACTTTTTACCGCAGTAAACAACGGGCCCTGTGCCCCTGCAGCAACCGTAGAATTGATACTCCCTGTGCAACCATTCATATCTTTGGCAATTATATTATAAGTAGCAGCCGCCAGCCCTGAAAAAGTGGTTGAACTTACAAAAGCACCGCCGCTTAAGCTGTATGTATAGGGTGCTGCACCTCCTGAAGCACTCACAGTAATGCTGCCGTTGACAGGTGTAACACATGGTGTGGCTGCGGTGGTAGTAGTTGAAACAATAATGTTTACCCCGCCACATGGATTAATTGTGCCGATAGTAAAAGGAGAAGAACCGGGACAGCCATTACTGTTCATGGCCATAATAGTATAGCTACCCGCTGCCAGGTTAGAAAAAAGACCGCTGGCCTGGAAGGCACCACCATTCAGGCTATAGGTAAACCCTGTACCACCAGTGGCTGATGCATTAATACTTCCGTTTGACTGACCTGCGGATGCATTGGTAACGGAGCCGGTTACACTGACCGTTACTCCGGTGCAAGGATTGGTTACAGTAAACTGAGCAACCCCAGTACAGCCCAGGCTGCTTTTTGCCGTAACATTATACACGCCTGCAGCCAGGCCGGTAAATACATTTGATGCCTGGAAGACACCATTGTTAAGATTATAAGTAAAACCAGTACCGCCGGTAGCCGTAACTGTAATGCTTCCGTTATTATTGGCAGATGTGGCTGGTACCACAGAACCTGTAACAGAAATAGTAATACCATTGCATGGATTGTTTGTTCCAACTACGAATTGCGCTGAACCTGTACATCCGGCCGCATTTTTGGCTGAAATAGTGTAGGTGCCCGCAGCAAGATTAGTAAAAGTTCCGCTGGCCTGGAAGGCGCCGCCATTAAGGTTGAAGGAAGTAGCTCCCGTAGCAGTAGCTGTAATTACACCATCTGACAAACCCACAGAGGCGTTGGTCACACTTGAGGTTACACTGATAGTGACGCCTACGCAAGGATCTGCCGGTGGGGTGGGACTGCTTTTACTGCAGGAAAAGTAAGTAAGCATAAGGCTTACTAAAAAAGTAAAGAGTAATAATTTTTTCATGCTGAAGAGTTAATGAATCGCGTAAATAAGTCAGTTGGCAATATAATATACGCATTAGCCGGAAAAAGGTTGCCCTATCTCAAAATTTATATTGGAAGGGTAAGCCTGAAACCCACCCGGTGGATGGTCTCTAATTGGATGGTTGGATCTTCACGCAGGTATTTTCTCAATTTACTGATAAACACATCCAGGCTGCGACCCAGGAAATAATCATCTTTCCCCCAAACCTGCAGTAATAACTCCTGCCGTTCCAGGATCCGGTTTTTGTGAGCATATAAAAATGAAAGAATTTCAGTTTCCTTGGGTGTGATCCGGAAAACGGTTGTGGGAGTTACCAGTTTCATTTCCGACGGAATGCAATGAATAACTCCTAACAGAAATTCTTCTGCATCAGTTTCTACTTTTTTAGTTCTTCTTAAAAATACATCAATCTTTTTGAGCAACTCCCGCATGCTGAAAGGCTTGGAAAGGTAATCGTCCGCTCCTGTTTCGTATCCCTGTAGCCGGTCGTCCTCGTTATTTTTGGTACTTAAAAAAATAATTGGCATTACATCTGATTGCTGCCGGATTTTTTTAGCCACTGCATAGCCATCACGAAGCGGCATCATGATATCCAGTAAACACAGGTCAATTTTATTCACACTAAACTGCTCTATAGCAGATAATCCATCCAGGCAATGTATCACCACGAAACCCTCTGATTCCAGGGCGTCTTTAATTACAAAAGATAAACTGGTATCATCTTCAGCGTACAATATGGTCCCTTTGTGCTTATTCATCTTTTAAAATCAGGCGGATGGTGAATGCTGTGCCTTTGCCGGGCTGGCTGCTGACCTGTATAGTACCACGATGCGCATCTACCACTTTCTTTGCAAAATATAAGCCCAGTCCAAGTCCTTTAACATCATGTACATCTCCCGTTGGCACCCGGAAGAATTTTTTATATAACTTTTTTATAAATTTTTTTTCGATCCCGATCCCGTTATCTTTTATACTCACTATGTACCATGGGTGTGTAGCCGTGGTAGTGATTTCAATTTGGGGGTCAATAGAATACTTTAATGCATTCGAAATTAGGTTAAGAATAACTAAATACATGCCCGCCTTATCTGCAAATATGGTTCCATGTGTTTCAAGGTTAAGACGGATGGTGGCATGCTTTTCTTCAATTACAGGGTTCAACTGTGAAATGGCTTCGTGGATGAGTGTATTGGGAGAAATGAGCTGCCGTTTTACCGGCAAGCCTCCAGATTCAGCTTGCAGTACTTTTATCAGGTTGCCGATATGAAGTTTCAGATAATTGGCCTGGCCCTGCATCAATTGAATGTACTTATGCCTTCTTTCAGGATTTGCAATTACATCATCCCGGGAAATAGCTTCCAGCCCTACAGTGAGCGTGGTTAGCGGTGTCTGGAATTCATGCGTAACATTGCGGATGAAATCATTTTGGACCTCGTTCAAAAACTTCTGCCTGAGCAGGGAAAAAACGCTGAAGGCCAGGGCTATTAAAATCACCAGCAGGAACAAAGCGGAGCTGATCCACCAGGCCATGGCGTACAATATATATTGGCTGCGGTGTGGAAAATAAAGCAGAATGTACGTATAATTTTTCCTGACAAGAGGGATGATATCTTCTTTGCTAAGAGGGTATTTTGTAATAGCGGAAGGTAAATAAAATGTATACAGATATCTGCTGAGTTCATTATCGTATAATCCTACTTTGCAATCAGCAAAAACTTCAAAATCCTCGAGGTTGGCCAGCAATACATTTTGCAGGTCGCTTTGCTGGGGGATACTGTCAATCTTGAATAAAAAAGATTCAACAGTCGGTTGCTCTATTAACTTTTGTAAATGGGTGGGCGATGAATCAATTAATTCCAGGTCTTCATATACTCCTTTTATACTTTTAATTACACTGTTGGAAAATTCTTTTTTCTCAAAACGGTACACCTTATTCAGCCAGAATAGTTGAGCCAGTACCAGCAGACCAATGACCAGGGAAAAGGTTAAGATTATCCATTTTAAGGTACCGGTAGGCATTGGCTTTTTTTAACTGCATTAAAGATGGGTACAAATTTTTACATTGCCATATCACCTGGGGTCTTTCATAATATATTATCCTGCTATAACGGTTTGCTAACCTATGTTATTCTTTTGTTATGCCACCTCAAACAATCATCTCATCCACAAGAATTACTTTCCTTCGTTGTTCATCCTCATTTAAAATTAGTAAAATGAAAAAGATATTATTTGCTGTTTCTGTTTTGCTGGGTTCAATCTTCCAGTTACAGGCGCAAACAAAAATCACCACGAAAACACATTCTACTCCTGCAGTAAAATCAACAACTGTCAAAGTGAATTCCGGGGCTGGAAAGACCACAGTTGTAAGTAAAACAACTGCCAATCCATCTAACAGGATGGCGGTAACCAGGGTAGAACGTCCTTTAAAAATGGACGGCACTCCAGATAAAAGGTATAAAGTGAATACAGGAATAAGGAAGGATGGCAAACCTGATAAAAGATATAAAGCAAATAAGAAAGGATAGAACGGAACAACAGGTAACAAAAAGAGACGTCATTTTTGAAGTGGCGTTTTTTTATGCAGGTAATATTTCAATCCCTAAAATTTAATACAACTTATAATGTAATTAAGGTGACTATGTAACCATCAATCATCCAATGCTATTGGAAATATAGACACATTGAATTTATTGATTGCCGATTGATCGTGAATTCCAGTAACATACAGGCCGTGATTGGATTGGTATTCAAAGTGATGTTGCTTACTGTCAAGGTGCAAAGCTACCTGTGAATCTTGTGTAGGATCCGGCATCCGGATTATGACATGGCTGTCTTCGGAATCAAATACTATCTGGATCCTGCCTTTGGTTATCTTCCTTTTTCCATGCATTGTAAAATCAATTTTTGCCAGGAAAATGTTGTTTGTTCCCAAAAGATCATAATCGTACATGAAGGAAAGAATAGCATTAGATTGACTTACCAACTGGTTCATACATTTAAACTACTTCCCTGAATCCATATTCGCAAGTAAAATTTTCAGTGTAACATTGCAATAACAACTAATCCTGCAAACCACCCGTTTTATGATAAAAAAAATTGCGCCTGATAAATGGAAACATTTTTTTGTGGGAATACCCCTGGGTGGGGGGTTGCTGTTTGCCTGTTATACAATTTTAGACCTTTCAGGTTGGCTGGCAACTGTAGTAGCATTTCTTGGACTTACAGGAATCTGCTATGGGTTTGAACTTTTTTCACTGGTCACCGGGAAAGGACACTATGAATTTATGGATGCCGTGGCTGGTATCATTGGGGGAGGCCTGGGTATGGCAGTGCTTTGGCTGATCCTCAAATAAAATATTTTTAAAACGGCAGGGATTATCTTTCTATAACATTAGTATCTAATTCAACAATACTGTTCTGAGGCTTGCCTTGTTGCACATTATCCTTGTTGATATTTTTCAATAACGTTCCTACAGCCATCTTTCGGCTTGATACTTCCAGTTTCCGATAGATGTTTTTAAGGTGTTTTTTAACTGTATTAATAGATATCTCCAGTTCAATCGCAATTTCCTTATAAAGATTTCCCTCTGCCAAAGAAAGTAGCACTTTCTCTTCCTGCCTGCTTAATAATGACTTATCTGACATAATAATGCAAAGATGTTAAGAAGCTAAATTACTTTTTTACTAAAAAATAATGTTACATAATTCATAGTAAAAACCAGGAATTTACTGTTGAAATGCGGTACAGCAGCCTGGCACATCTATCTAACCAGTTTAAAAAAGTAACCGGGATGACCCTTACTTACTTCAGGA
>JBKJUT010000225.1:0-3002 GCA_046590515.1 Ferruginibacter sp. | reverse complement strand
GCTATAGCCATTCGCTTCGTAAAGTTTAGAAAATACATTATTAAGTTGCAGGAACATTTTCAGGACGATGTCCTTTTTCCTGCTGTAAGTATAATTAAACCGGATATCCTGTACATAATAAGGTTTCAGGCTCCTGCTTTCCCGGGAAGTATTATCAAGAAACTGGCGGCTCACAAATTTTCCCAGCATACTGATACCGGCGTTTTTGCCGGGCAGGAAGTTAGCTGCATAAGCAGCTGTCACGTTTGGTGAAAAAGGCAGGTCTGAACTTTTATAAAATTTCGTTTGCTGTCCACCGTTATCATAGTCGTCTATGTAATCAGTATAGTTTTTTATTTTATTGGAACTTAATGCCAGGTTACCGTTTATTGTAAACCAGGAAGCAAACCGATGACTGCCTTCCAGTTCGATTCCCAACCGGTAACTGTTCTTTATGTTGGCGCGTGTATATGCACCCACATCATTAATCTTACCAGTTAAAACCAATTGATTATCGTATAGCATATAATACAGGTTTATTGCTGCATTGCCGCTCTTGCCTGCAGTTCTGATTCCCAGTTCGAAATCATTCAATACCTCACGGGCCGGAAGTTCATTTCCTGTTTCAAAGTCATCGCGGTTAGGCTCTTTTGCTGCTCGTCCATAAGATAAATAAGCTGTAGTTTGCTTATGAAAATAAGTAACACCTGCCTTTGGATTGAAAAATAAATAATGATTTGATTGTTGCAGGGAAGGGTTGTAACGGAAACCATGAATGTCATATTGCACAGACCTAACCTGCAGGTCCGCGAAAGTCTGCCAGGCAGGTGAAATATTCTCGGTCCATTTTCCAAATATACCTCCCTCTTTTTTTCCCGCATCAAGGTTGTACCACCGGTAATTCCGTGGCACTGCTTCCTGCACATCAGCACGGATCACTTCTCCAAAATGTACACCTTTATAAGAGGAAATATTTCCGCCTAAAATAATTTTTCGTGCAGCTGTATTATAATGGAAAGAAATGTTGGTACCAAGCAAACTGTTGTCGAGCCATAACCTTCGCACCAGGTTGGTATTTTTAATAATTGAAGTACCATTGTTATAGTTGGGCAGGCCATAAGAAGACAATTTTGCGTTAGCCTTATATTGTTCATAATAACCATTGCCTTCAGTCAGGTACGGTACCAGGCTGGCTTTCCAGCGGGAGCTGAACTGGTGGTTGATGAATAGCTGATAATGGGTTTGTGTGTAGTTGTCCGTTTCGTTATCGTAAGGTGCACCAATTTTTTCTGTACCGGCGGAATTGAATGTACGGTCAGATTTTAGCGTAGTTTCATCAACCCCGTACCAGGATTGGTATGTTTTTTCTTTACCTGACATCACATTGAAACGAAGAGAATTATTGCTGTTAAGGTAAGCGGTACTGAGGTAAAATGATTTAAGACGGCTGGCTGCACGGTCAACATATCCATCACTCCGGATATTACTTAAACGGGCGTCAATAGTAAAATGTTTATTTAAAAGGCCGGTGTTATAAAGCAGCATATTTTTAAAAGAACCGTAGGAGCCTGCGCTGTTGTTAAACTCCAGGTTTTTTTCTCTGATAGTTTCATTGGTATTTAAATTGATAGAACCACCGAATGATCCAGGTCCGTTGGTAGACGTGCCCACCCCACGTTGAACCTGTATGTTATTTAATGAGGAAGCAATATCAGGCAGGTCTACAAAGAAAGTCCCCTGGCTTTCCGCATCGTTATAAGGAATTCCATTTATAGTTACATTGATCCGGGTGGCATCTGTTCCGCGGATCCGTATTCCTGTATATCCTATTCCGTTTCCCGCATCAGAATTTATTACTACTGAAGGAACCTGGTTAAGAATATAAGGCAGATCCTGTCCAAGGTTGTTGGCACCAATTTCCGCTTTAGAGATAGAGGTTTTGGCAAAAGGAGCGTTTTCAGAAGCCTTCACGGCAATTACTTCCACTGGCGAAAGCAATGTGGTGTCTGCAGGTTTTTGGGCCTGGGTGTAACTGCACAGCATAAGTGCTGCCACGGCAATTAATATTTTCATTATGTAGGTTTTGTGCTGAATATCCGGGCGTAAGCCGGTTATTATTTGCTCCCTTCGCAGGCATTATCCTGTGCAGGTTAAACGGGTATAATCTCAGCTATTTAATTAAGCACCCCGGAAATTCAGTTGTGACTGTAAGAACAGGGGCAAAGTTAGTTCCTAATTAAGTGCGAACCAGATTTTTCTTAATTGGAGTAAACCGGATATACTTTTATTAAGTTTTGGGTGCTAAGGAAAAAACCCTTAATTTTGCAATGCGAAGTAGAGCAGCGGTAGCTCGTCGGGCTCATAACCCGAAGGTCAGAAGTTCGATCCTTCTCTTCGCAACTAACGAAGCCTGGAATTCCGGGCTTTTTTTATTTGTGGGATAGATTCCCTGGTTTTTAAATCTCTCCCGCATTTGGGTTGTCGCCCTGGTAAAGTATATTCCAATGAAAGCAGGTTTTGTAAACATTTTCGGTAAGCCAAACGCCGGCAAGAGCACCTTGCTTAATGCATTGATGGGAGAGAAGATGGCTATTGTATCTCATAAAGTGCAGACTACCCGGCATCGTATCAAGGCCATCTTAAGTACTGATGACTACCAGATAATATTTTCAGATACACCCGGCATCATAGAGCCTAAATATAAACTACATGAAAAAATGATGCAGGCAGTAAAGGGAAGCCTGGAAGATGCAGATGTAGGCCTGTTGATTACAGATGCCCGCGAAGAGGTGAAAGAGAGTCACGCGGTTTTTACCGCCTTAAAACTGACAGCCCCGGCCATACTGATTCTTAATAAAGCCGACGCGGTTAAGGATGAAGCAGCTTTGGAGGCCGCAAAAGTTTTTTTTGAACAACAGGATTATTGTAAAGAAGTAGTAGTGATTTCTGCACTGAAGAAGACAGGAATAGAGGAATTATTACAGAAAATACTTTCTTACCTGCCGGAAGGCCATCCTTTTTAT
>JBKJUT010000240.1:0-12219 GCA_046590515.1 Ferruginibacter sp. | reverse complement strand
GTAAGCCATATCACCTTTTATGCCTTTGCGTTCATTCATCATTTGCTCCACGGCCTTTACTCCTGTACCGGTGACACTCTGGTATGTGCTTACTATCACCCTTTTTATTTTGTACTTCATATGTAATGGCTGCAATACCACTACCATTTGAATAGTGGAGCAATTGGGATTGGCAATAATCATGTCCCCGGCGGTTAAAGTAGCGCCATTCACTTCAGGAACTACCAGTTTTTTGGTATTGTCCATCCGCCAGGCGCTGGAATTATCAATTACCCGGATGCCGGCTGCTGCAAATTTCGGAGCCCATTCCAATGAGGTTGCCCCCCCGGTCGAAAACAAGGCAAGGTCTGGCCCGGCAGCAATTGCATCCTGCATACCCGTCACCTGGTATGGCTTTCCTTTAAAGTTTATCACTTTACCACGCGATCTCTCCGAAGCAACGGGCACCAGTTCTGTAACCGGGAAACCCCGTTCTTCCAATACCTGTAACATCTTTGTTCCTACCAGTCCCGTAGCACCAACAACTGCTAATTTCATAATTCGATTTTTCTTAATCTGATAATTATCTGAATAATTGAATACAAAACTAAATTAAACCTTTTAAGAAGCGGGTCGTTTGAGGAAATTTGTATCTTTAAAAGCTAGTCTACACTTGTTATGAGAAAAAAATTTACACTTCTTGCCATTACCATGGTGCTGTCTGTTGCGTTGTTTGCTCAATTAACTGATAATTTTAATGATGGGGATTATACCAATAATCCGGCCTGGGCTACACCTGTACCTGCAGACTGGATCGTTAATCCAGCCTTGCAACTTCAAAGCAACAATATAGTTGCCAATAGTACATTTTACATAAGTACTCCGAATACCCTGGCTACTACAGCGCAGTGGGACTTTTATTCACAGATTACTTTTAATCCTTCCAGCGCCAATTATGTGGATGTATTTCTTACGGCATCAGCCAGTGATCTGTCTGCGGTAGCTACCAATGGTTATTTCGTACGCATTGGAAATACGGACGATGAAATCAGCCTGTGGCGTAAAGACGGCATTAATACAGTGAAGATCATTGATGGAGTTAACGGCATTCTAAATACCAGTAGTAATATTATGCGCATTAGGGTTGTTAGAAATGCAGCCAACCAATGGAATTTGTCGCGTGACCTTACCGGAACAGGAAATGCTTTCCTAAGCGAGGGCGTAGTTACGGATGCCACTTATCTTACCAGTTCTTTCTTTGGTGTGCTTGTTAAACAGAGCACCGCAAGTTTTTTCCAACGGCATTACTTTGACGACTTTGAAGTAAAAGCATATGTGCCGGATGTAACTCCACCTGCCATTCAATCTGCAACCGGTATTGCGGTAAATAAAGTGGATGTACTCTTTAATGAGCCGGTAGATATCACCACTGCGCAAATGGCAGGCAATTATGTTGTGAACAATGGTGTGGGCAGCCCTGTTACAGCGATACGCGACCTTGCCAATCCATCTTTAGTTCACCTTACTTTTGCAGCCAATTATCCATCCAATACTTCTTTGCAACTTACAGTGAATGGGGTAAAGGACCTGGCTGGTAACACGCTGAACAATGGCATTGCAAATTTCAGCTTTTTTGTAGCTACCCAGTTTGCAATTGTTATTGATGAACTTATGGCTGATCCGACACCACTGGTAGGGTTACCCGATGCAGAATGGATCGAATTAAAAAATACGACTAATCTTGATATAAACTTACTGGGATGGAGACTGGGTAAGCCTTCCGGCCAAAGTGGCCCTATGCCTTCCTACCTGTTGAAAGCCGACAGTTTTGTGATTGTGTGTACCAGCAGTGCCGTGGCTGCACTCAGCGCTTTCGGTCCTGTAATCTCAGTCACCAGTTTCCCGTCGTTAGGTAATGCCGGCGACCTTATTTACCTGCGCTCACCCGAAGGTCTGATAGTGCATTCAGTGAATTATACTGACAACTGGTATCAAAATGAATTAAAGAAAGATGGAGGCTGGTCACTTGAAATGATTGATCCACGGAATCCGTGCTCGGGTATGTCGAACTGGAAAGCCAGCGTAGATGTGAAAGGTGGCACACCCGGAAAGAAAAATTCTGTGAATGGTGTGAATGCAGATGTCACTACCCCAAAACTGGTTGGAGCTTACCCACTTGATAGTCTCAACATTGTACTGGTATTTAATGAACCAATGGATAGTACCAATGGTGCGAATGTCACCAATTATCTTATCAGTGATGGTATTGGTGCCCCGGTGTCTGCTGTACCTCTTTCAATACTTTTCGACCATGTAAAACTTAAGTTGGCCACCCCGCTTGCCCGTAACAAAATTTATACAGTTACTGCATCTAACGTGAAAGACTGCGCTGGAAACGTGGTAAACAGTAATAATAATAAAACACGGGTAGGTTTATACGAACACACAGATTCGCTGGATCTTGTTATCAATGAAATTTTATTCAACCCTTTCCCGAATGGTTCTGATTACGTGGAATTGTATAATAATTCAAACAAAGTTCTGAACCTGGGAAATGCTTTCATTGCCAACCGTGGAACTACGGGCAGTATCAGCAGCATTACTGCAATTTCGCCAGAACCCAGGTTGTTGTTCCCACAGGAATTCATTGTAATCACCAAAGATGTTGCGGCTATAAAAAGGGATTTTGTTACGTTGAATCCTGATGCATTTATAGAATTATCCTCTATGCCATCTTATAATGATGATAAAGGCAGTGTAATCATTTTAAATGAGCAGGGCCGTATCATTGATGAAGTGGATTATAGTGACAAATGGCATTTTAAACTGATCAGCAATAAAGAAGGAGTAGCGCTGGAGCGGATAGATTACAATGGAAGGTCGAACGACCCTGAAAACTGGCATAGTGCCGCAGCCAATGTAAATTACGGCACTCCTACTTACCGGAACTCCCAGTACCGGTTAGCCGGTGACGTGAAGGGAGAAATTACAGTATCTCCTTCCATCTTTAGTCCTGATAACGATGGACTGGATGATTTTGCCACCATTGATTACCTGTTTCCTGAACCGGGTTATGTAGCTAACATTACCATATTTGATGCTGCCGGCCGCCCGGTCCGTTACCTTAAAAGAAATTCCCTGAGTGGTATCAAAGGTTATTACCGCTGGGATGGGCTTGATGAAAAGAACAAAAAACTGCCGGTAGGGCTTTACATTATCTACACCGAAATTTATAACCTGCAGGGTAAAACGAAAAAATTTAAAAATACCATAGTGCTCGCTCGTAAGCAATAAGAGTAAACAAGAAGCCATGTATCAACATGGCTTCTTAATATTAATACGTTGGATATGACGGCTTACTCATCACCACCAGGCGTTAACGGTGGGCGTTTTTCAAGAATGGACTTCACCAGCAGGTAGCCACCGAAGGCACACACCAAACCAAAGCCTAATATGCCAAATAGATTATTCCTGTCGTAGCCAAAAAGCATAATACCTGCAATAAGCCCGGTAAATTCAAATGCGATCCACGCCAGTATAGTATACAGTTTCCAGCTACCCGGCTTTAATCCTTTGCTAACGGCTATTTGGCCGATCTTTTTAGTAAGAAATATTAATGCGATGATTTCTAACATAATTATGCAACCAGGTCTATGTCGAAATTCACTAATTGAACAAACTCGTTAAGACGCAGGTCAATATCTGCTTTTGTAATTTCTTTAAGGCGTTCAGGGCCAAACTTCTCTACACAAAAACTAGCCATGGCACTTCCCACAATTATGGCTGTCTTCATATTTTCGAAACTGATGTCTTTCGTTTTTGCCAGGTAGCCTATAAAACCCCCGGCAAAAGTATCCCCGGCCCCGGTAGGATCGAATACTTCTTCCAATGGAAGGGCAGGTGCAAAGAACACGTGGTTTTCATGGAATAACAATGCACCGTGTTCTCCTTTTTTTATGATCAGGAATTTAGGTCCCATTTTTAAAATCTTCTTGGCGGCTTTTACCAGTGAAACTTCTTCACTTAACTGCCGGGCTTCCCCATCATTTACCAGCAATACATCCACTTCCTTCAATACTTTTTTAAGATCATCCAGGGCAATATCCATCCAGAAGTTCATGGTATCCATTACTATCAGTTTCGGCCTGGTCTTTAACTGGCGGATTACATCTAACTGGATGCTTGGCATCAGGTTACCTAGCATCAGGAATTCTGCACCCTGGTAACTATCCGGCACAACCGGTTTGAAATCTTCCAGCACATTCAGGTCGGTAATGAGCGTATCACGTGAGTTCATATCATTGTGGTACCGGCCGCTCCAGAAAAAAGACTTTTTATCAGCTACTATTTCTACTCCTTCCAATTGCACACCACGTGCAGTAAGGGCATCCATTTCATCTTGCGGAAAATCATTTCCAACAATAGATATCTGTTGTACTGGCGAAATAAAGTTGCTTGCAGCATAAGCTACATAGGTGGCTGACCCGCCAATAATCCTGTCAACTTTTGCAAATGGGGTTTCAATTGCATCAAATGCCATTGTTCCTACGGTAATTAGCGACATGTTGTTTATATTTTACAAGTAATAAAAGCGGTGCAAAAGTACCAGATAAATTCTGTTTTTTAGCCATCGGCACATTTTGTGTTATTTTCACTGCAAATGTTATTACGAATTCATCCGCAAGACCCCCAGCCCAGGCTAATAAAACAGGTTGTTGAATGCCTCCAAAGCGGCGGAGTTGTCATATATCCTACAGACACTATATATGGATTGGGTTGTGATATTTTCCAGCATAAAGCAATCGAACGGATATGCGCCATCAAACAGGTGGATCCTGCAAAAGCCCAGCTTTCCTTTATTTGCCGCGACTTAAGCCACCTTAGTGATTTTACAAAAAGTATAGATACTCCATTGTACCGGACTTTGAAAAATTATTTGCCGGGCCCTTATACTTTTATTCTGCCTGCAAGCAAACAGGTGCCAAAAATTCTTCAAACAAAAAAATCAACTATTGGTTTGCGTATGCCCGATAACGAGATTGACCGTCATATACTTGACCTTCTTGGAAATCCTCTTCTAAGCGCTTCCTTACCGGGTGACATGGTGGAAGAATATACTGACCCTGAAGTGATATATGAAAAATTCAGGGATCGGGTGGATTTTGTAATAGATGGCGGTGCCGGCGGCATGGTGCCTTCAACAGTTATAGATTGCACTTCGGGTGAATGCCTGGTGACCCGGCAGGGGCTTGGCCTGTTTGAAAGTTAAGAAAGTCTAACCCTGGTTTTACAGGTAATCCTGGTTCCTGTTGAGGTGTTTATTTTGATACAGCATCGCTATGCCAGTGGAATAACCTTAAGCCATACCAGCTTCCGGTTGAAAATCAGCAGGGTTAATATCAAAACTCTTACGATGGTATTTACAAAGGCCATTATTTTCTATACCTTTTCTATGTTCTTTAGTGCCATATCCTTTATTGGTATTCCAGCCATAACAGGCAAACTCCCGGTGTAGTTGCTGCATGTATTCATCACGGTATGTTTTGGCCAGCACACTTGCCGCAGCAATAGATGCGTAAATGCCGTCTCCTTTGATAACGCAGCGATGAGAGATATCGCGGTAAGGGCGGAACCTGTTACCATCTACCAGCAACAGGTTGGGTGACCGGGTTAATTGATCCAACGCCAGGTGCATGGCTTTAATGGAAGCCTGCAGAATATTAATACAATCAATCTCATCATTATCCACTGAGGCTACTGCATACGATATACTTTCTTTTTCAATTACAGGCCTTAAAATATCCCTTTCTTTTTCTGAAAGTTGCTTGCTGTCATTCAACAACGGGTGGTAAAATTGTTTGGGCAGAACAACTGCAGCCGCAAATACGGGTCCGGCATAACATCCACGCCCTGCCTCATCCAGGCCTGCTTCAGTTTTGGTTTTATATAGATACGGCTTTAACATGGGCAGGGCAAATATCTGCCAAATACGGAAATATCTCCCCCATCATTTATTCACAATTATGGCTGTACTACCTTTGCCGGATATGAACAATCAAAATTTGCAAAAAAACAACAGGCAGGTAGCCAACTGGCTGCTGGCAGGTGTGGTCATGATAATCATCCAGGTATTGATAGGGGGAATCACGCGGTTAACTGAATCGGGCTTATCCATTACAGAATGGAAACCCATTACAGGTGCCTTACCGCCACTTGATCAGGCCACCTGGCAGGCTGAGTTCGATAAATACCGTATGACAGACCAGTTCAAATATGTGCACCAGGATTTCAGGTTGGAAGATTTCAAGTTCATTTTTTTCTGGGAATGGATGCACCGCTTGTGGGCCCGTTTATTAGGATTGGTATTTCTTATTGGCTTCGTTTACTTTCTTATACGTCGGAAATTAAACCGGCAGATGATCGCACCTATGATTTTACTTTTTTTACTGGGTGCATTACAGGGCTTGATAGGATGGCTTATGGTAAAGAGCGGCCTGGTTCCTGAAAAATATTTTGTAGGCCATGTGGAACTCACCACTCACTTACTGGCTGCACTTGTATTGCTTGCCTATACGCTCTGGTTTGCATTAAGTCTTATGCCATCAATGTCTGTGAAACTTATTGACCCGAATTTAAACAGAATCCTGGCAGCTATCATAATTGTGTTTTTTTGCCAATTGGCCTTTGGTGGATTTATGGCGGGATTGAAGGCGGCTCAAACCGCACCTACCTGGCCAGACATAAACGGAAGGTTACTTCCTGCCGGGCTCGATGAATTGCAACCCTGGTGGAAAAACCTGGTTAATAACAAAATCGCGGTTCAGTTTACTCACCGGGGCCTGGGCTACATCCTGCTGGTATTGGTTTTAAGTTTTTACTGGATCTCCCGGCGCGCCAAAGGTTCTGTTATGTTTGCCAGATTGAGGAACATGCTTTTTATACTAATCATTTACCAGGTAGGAATGGGAATAGGTTCTTTGTTGTATGCCACACAACCTGCCTTCATCTGGTTTGGGGTGGCGCACCAGTTTGGGGCTATGCTGCTGGTAATAAACCTTGTTGGATTACGTTATCTGGTCAGACCAAAGGGTAGCCGCGCCATGGCGGGCTAATTTGTGCTACTTTTAAGCAACTACTTTAACATGAAGTCCATCCTGCGAAATATTTATTTATTTTTTCCGGTTCAGCTTTTCATATTACATTTTCGCAAATATCAGGTCTTGTTGTTGTTTTGGTTAATCCTGGTGAGTACGATCAACAGCGGGTTTTTAAAAATGTTTGGTGCAGACGCACTTTTCCTTGCCCCGGAATATCTTGGCTCAGTCAGCTTTTTGGGTGCTGTCATCACAGGGTTGGCGCTGGGTGTTTTTTTCATGAGCTGGAACGTGACTACATTTATACTCCATAGCAAGCGGTTTAAATTCCTGGCTACCACTTCCAATCCTTTCCTCAAATATTGTTTGAATAATGCCCTCCTCCCTTTGTTGCTGTTGGTTTTTTATTTCATAAAAATGTACAGGTTCAATGCATACAAGGAACTCATGTCTACCGGCGATATAATTCTTGAGTTATCAGGAGTACTATTGGGCATCATTCTCGTTTGCCTGGTTTCATTCATTTATTTTTTTGGAGCCGAAAAAACCATCGTGAGAACCATGGCCCCGCTTATTTCTAACCCAACACTTTTCAAAAAGAATTTTACAGGCCGCCACGAAGCCTGGGCCGATGATTTCGGGTTAAAAGTTAATTATTATTTAGGTTCAAATTTAAAACTGCGTAAACCCAGGATAGTGAATCACTACCGGCAGGAATACCTGGATACTATTTTTAAGAGACATCACCTGGCTGCCATCGCCAGTATAGCATTGGCATTCATTTTCCTGGTAGTGATCGGGTTTAATCTTGAAAACCGTTATTTTGAAATGCCGGCGGCTGCAAGTATTCTTATATTTTTCGCGGTGATGATTGCCGTTATTGGTTCGCTGACTTATTTCCTGCAGAGCTGGAGCCTGCCTTTTATAATTGTGCTCGTTATTGTGGTTAACATATTGTACCGGTACGAAATAATAGATCCCCGCAATAAGGCCTATGGGCTAAATTATTCTTCCCTATCCCCGCGGCCGGCTTACAACAAAAAGGCCTTGCAACAATTAAGTGCTCCAGAGATAATCAGGGAAGACAAGTCTGGCATGCTTACTATCCTGGAAAAATGGAAAGCCCGCCAGGCAGATTTAAAGCCGGTAGTGGTATTTATTAATGTGAGTGGCGGCGGCTTACGCAGTGCGGCGTTTGTAATGAATATATTTCAACAACTCGATAGTCTTACGGCCGGGAAATTAATGCAGCATACCTTTTTAATAAGCGGTGCCAGTGGCGGTATGTTAGCGGCTACGTATTACCGTGAATTATATCGTCATAAGTTGTCTGACTCTACCCTTAACCTTTTCGACAGCCGGTATATCGATGATATTTCAGGTGACCTGCTTAACCCAGTATTTACTTCTATGATTGCCAGGGATATGTTCGCCCCTGCACAGAGGTTTAAAGTAGACAGCTTTAAATATATAAAAGACCGTGGTTACGCGTTTGAAAAAAAGTTGTCAGATAATACTCATGGGATTTTAAACATACAAATTAAAGACCTTTATGCAGATGAGCATGAAGCACGTGTGCCACTCCTGTTTTTTAATTCAGTTATTAAAGGAGATGGCCGTAAACTGGTTGTTTCCACACAGCCTGTCAGTTTCATGATGAAGCCTGTTTTATACCAGAATGATACAGCGTATGATCCTGACGCGGTTGACTTCAATGCGTTATTCCATAGCCAGCAACCGATGAATTTAAGGATGTTAACAGCATTGCGTATGAACGCCACCTTCCCATATGTATTGCCAAATGTGTGGTTACCCAGTGAACCGGTAATTGATGTAATGGATGCTGGCTTGCGGGATAATTTTGGGCTCGAAACCACTCTTCGTTTCCTGGATAATTTTAAAGATTGGTTTAAGCAGAATACTTCCGGCGCTTTGATTATCCAGGTCAGGGACCGGCCGAAAGATAACTGGCAAAATCCATTTGAAACGCATTCCCTCACCGACATGCTGGTAAACCCCGCCACAATGTTACAGCATAACTGGCATAAGCTGCAGGACTATTTCCAGGCCGACCAGTTCAGTTATTTTGCACAACAGGATACTACTATCAGGAGGTTCAGCCTTGAATACCTGCCTGAAAAACCTGATAAATCTGCAGCCTTGAACTTTCATTTATCCGGCCGGGAAAAAAGGGATGTGGAACGTTCTATCAATCATCCTTATAACCAGGAAGTGATGAATAAGATAGTGAAGTTGCTGCAGCCTTAATCCTGTAATAAACGGAAAGCATTTTCGACTACCCTGATGTGATAATTACCTGATGATTTGCACGGATCACCATCAATATGAAATGGTGCATTTCCAGGATTGTATATGGTTAGTTCTTTTGCCTGGAAGTAATGAATGTCTTTTTGATGATATTTTTTTTCCGTCACAGGCACAACTTGCCCCAGCCTGATCTGCATGAGTAAGGAATAAACCATTCTCATCTTGCTCATTTTATTAACTACCACAATATCAAGTAAGCCATCGTTCAGACTGGCCTTAGGCGCTATTTTTACGTTATTGCCGAATTGATTGCTGTTGGCTATGCTGATAAAAAAGGCTTCAGTATTTATTTCGGTATCGTGTACCCTGAGCGTGAAAGGATATACAGGTGCCACTATAAAGTTTTTTATAGTCTGGCGTACATATGTGGCAAGGCCCCGGCTTTCCTGTTGCGCAAAATCATGTGCTACCTGTGCATCAAAACCCAAACCGCATAACATACAACTGAACTGGTCATTGATATAAAATGCATCTATAAAACCTGCCCGGCCTTTAAATATAATATCCAATGCTTTCGAAGGGTTCCTGGGAATTCCCGCCGCCAGGGCCAGGCCATTGCCCGAGCCCATCGGTATAATACCAAAGTTCACCGGCAGGTTCATTAAACCCGAAACAACCTGGTTAACAGTGCCATCGCCGCCACAGATAATTACATCCGAAACTTTTCCTTCATTGATCAATTCTTTTAACCCGGAGTAATCACCATTCCTGTTGGTTTGGGAAATAGTAAACTCCAGTCCTGCCAACGTGGTTTTCTTTCTGATCAGGTCTGTAAGCCTGTGCTTATCACCCGTGCCGGAAATTGGGTTTACCAGGAAAACAAGGTGGCGCTTCATAACACTGGTTGAAAAAAGTTCCCTCATACTTTATGTTTGCTTCACTGTATTAAGGGTGATCCACAAAAGGTCTTTCAGCGGGCTAAGTCCTGCACCGGTAATAGAGGAAATAAAAATATGCGGAATTTCTTCAGGCAGTTCTTTTTCGATGGCAGCTTTAAGTTCGTCATCCAGCATGTCTGATTTGCTGATGGCGATCACGAAATCTTTCTGAAGCATTTCGGGGTTATACTGTTCCAGTTCACTTCTTAATATTTCGAATTCCTGTTTATGGTCTTTACTGTCAGCTGGGATCATAAACAGCAGGATAGAATTTCGTTCTATATGCCGAAGGAATCGATGGCCTAAACCTTTTCCTTCTGCGGCTCCTTCAATTATACCGGGAAGGTCGGCAATACAAAAACTTTTTCCATCACGGTAATCTACCATTCCTAATTGCGGCACCAGTGTAGTAAATGCATAGTCTGCGATCTTTGGAGTAGCAGCAGTAATACTGCTCAATAATGTAGATTTGCCTGCATTCGGAAAACCTACCAAACCTACATCAGCCAATACTTTTAATTCAAGAACTTTAATACCTTCTTCTCCATCTTCTCCCGGTTGGGCATATTCAGGTGCCTGGTTTGTAGACGTTTTAAAATTGCTGTTCCCCAATCCACCGCGACCGCCTTTCATTAAAATGACTTCCTGTCCGTCTTCAAGTATCTCTGCTTCTTTTTCGCCGGTTTCGTCATTTTTAGCAATAGTGCCCAATGGCACTTCTATTATTATGTCTTTCCCGTTTTTGCCGGAGGAGTTATTGCCACTTCCATTTTCGCCGTTTTCGGCAAGTACATTTTTAAAATACCTTAGATGAAGTAAGGTCCAAAGTTGTGTATTGCCACGCAGTATTACGTGAGCACCACGACCTCCATCTCCGCCATCAGGCCCTCCTTTTGCAGTAAGTTTGTTTCGCATGAAATGTTTACTGCCCGCACCGCCGTGGCCACTGCGGCAGAAAATCTTGATCTGGTCTACAAAATTTGATTTTTCCATTGGTGCAAAGGTCAGAAAAATTTAAGTAATAAATTTGTAACCTTAACTTTAACCTATGAAAGTTTTACTTCCTGCTGTTTTACTATTGGCTGTTGGCTGTTGTACCTCCCAAAAAAATACAAAAATTGTGGAGGCTCCACCGAAAACTCTAACAGACAGCCCGGTGTCTGGAGGTGGATTTAATGTTCCGCCTGTAAAAACCATGCCCATACCCACGGGAGGTGAAAAAGAAAAGCCCCCTGCTGTACCATCAAACGATGCTGTTCCTTCCTGCATAAGATCACTTATAGCGCAGTTTGAAAAAGAAGAAGTACAAAATCCTCCACGTAAAATTTATAGTTACTTATATAAAGGCAGGAAAGTTTATTATGTTCCACCTATTTGTTGCGATTTTTTTTCGGACCTGTACGATTCCGATTGTAAAATTATTGCGCATCCCGATGGCGGTATAACCGGTAAAGGAGATGGCAGGATAAAAGATTTTGCCACAGAAAGCAGCAATGAAAAACTGGTATGGGCCGATAAGCGCGGAAAATAATTACCTGGTCTGGTTCCAGGTTGCATAGCCAGGTCCCTGGGGAAGCCTTCCTGGTTCCGGTTCTTTTAATGGTTCACAAGGAATCCAGCTTTCGTGCATATCCTGCGGTAATTGCCGGTAGATCCTGGTGCCTGCTGTCTTCCAGTTAATCATTTCATCACTTACTTCGCGAATCATTTTTGCAGGGTTACCAACGATGAGGCTTCGCTTATTGAAGTTTTCATCTGCTTTAATAAATGCCAGCGCCCCAACAATACATTCATCTCCCAGTATTACGTTATCCATGATGACGGCATTCATACCTACCAGGCAGTTTTTGCCGATATGTGCTCCGTGAATGATAGCACCATGGCCGATGTGCGCATTTTCTTCCAATACCACCGTAACCCCCGGAAACATATGAATGGTA
>JBKJUT010000235.1:0-3777 GCA_046590515.1 Ferruginibacter sp. | reverse complement strand
TAACAATCCAGGACAGCAAATTGAATAAAACGAAAACAACCCTAAACCCTAAACCCTAAACTCTAAACCCTAAACCCTGAACCCTAAACTCTTTTCAGCTTTATTGAACTTTAGTGCATAGTGAACTCAGATTTATATCTTTTATCATCAATTTTAATAACGATCCAGGACAGCGAATTGACTAAACTAAGCAAACACAACCCTAAACCCTCAACTCTCAACCCTAAACCCTCAACTCTCAACCCTCAACTCTCAACCCTAAACCCTAAACCCTCAATTCTCCTGCCTTGAATAGTGGCATTAAAAATTCAGCCTGTCGTACACCCAATAACTACTGATTAATGCAATGGCAATGGATACCGGGTAAACGATACGGGGACGATACCAGGTTTTATCTTTAAAGGGCCGGATCACCAAGCCAAACACCAGCGCAATGATAAGCACCTGGCAGATCTCCACGCCGAGGTTAAACATCAACACAGAGGTATAAAATTTACCGGGTGGTAATCCTGTTTCATTCAATGCACTGGCAAAGCCTAAACCATGGATCAACCCAAAACAAAAAACAAGGATGATCCGCCAGGGCTTTACCTCCTGCAATATTACATTTTCCAGCGCCACAAATACAATGGATAAGGCAATAACCGGCTCCACTATGGCACCCGGTGCCACTATAATGTTTTTCATGCTTAAGGCCAATGCGACGGTATGTGCCACCGTAAATGCAGAGGCCTGCCATACAATGGAACGTAGCCTGGTATTTATAAGACAAAGACTGATTATAAAAAGTACATGGTCTAATCCTTCGGGAATAATATGTTTGAAACCCAGCTTGAAATAAAACCAGGAGACCTCGTGTACCGGGGCATTCTCCAGGGCATAATTAATGGTATGAGCTGCCGCCCCGGATGTGATTCCAACACCGATCAATAACCATATGAAGAATTTGGTTTTCACTTGTTCGACACAGCCACCGCAACGGATGGCACTGATATTAATTTCCCGGCGGCATCTATATAATCTCCGCTTACAAGTGGTTTGTTCTGTAATGCAGTTGTGGCCATTTCCCTGGCTTGTTTTACTTCGCCGGATGCATAATAGATCAACGCTGATTTACTTAATAAGCCAGGGTTCTTACTTTTAGTGACCAGGGCTTTGTCAATATATTTTTTGGCGTTTGCAAAGTCGTTACGCTTATAATATACCCAGGCAAGGGTTTCATTGACATCAATATTTTCCGGCCTGCGATTATATTCTGCCAAAGCATGGGTAAGGGCTTTGTCCATATCTCCTGACTGCAGGTAGGCATAGGCTAATTCCTTATCAGAATAATGGCCTGCACTTTCTTCCTCGGCTGATGAATTACGGGTCATTTCATCTATTACTTTTTTATTAAGCGCTGCTGATTTTTCTTTCATGCCGGCTTTGTCCAGTGCCACCGCCAGGGCAGATTCAATATGTATGTCATTGCTGTTGTCACGGGCTGCATTTAAATAATACACCGCGCTGTCACTCTTATTTTCATAATTCATGATGGTGGCCATTCCACCCAAAGCTGGTGCATAGGAGGGGCGTGCTGCAAGTGACAACTGGTAATTATAAAGGGCTTTGTCTTTCTCTCCCATGTTTTCATATAATCTTGCCAACTGTACCCTGCACCATTCTGTATTTTCTTCTGCAGGTGTACCGGCATCTACGGCCATCTTCATGGCGCTGACCGCACCGGGATAATCACCAAAGATTTCCCTTAAATAAGATATGCGTGAATAAGAACGAAGATCGGGACGGGCCGTAATCATCTTGTCTGCCGCATCTACGGCAGATGTATAATCGCCCATTTCTACATAGGCATCTGTTAACAGGCCATACACGAATGAATTGTTGGGATTTATTGTCTGCGCTTTCTTGGCGGTAAGTAATGCATCTGAAAAGTGATGCTGTGATAATTGTAACAATGATTTTAATAATAAAGCTTCGTATTCTTCTGGGGAGGTAACCAGTATTTTATCAACGGTCTGTAAGGCGGCCTTGTCATAATAATTGTAATTGCCGCTTTGCCTGCCTTCTAAAATGTATGCATTTGCCAATGCCAGGGCAGTTTTATTGTCTGCAGGGTTTGCTTTTAATTTCTCTATCAGTTTTATTGCCCGGCCATTTGCCATTTCAAACTCTGCGGCATTCGCATTTCCTTTGCGTGGCACAAAACTATATACCGTATTTTCTTTTTCTTTTTTTGTATGTTGATACCGTGCGTAGATGAGCGTGAATGCCGCTCCCACAAATAACAGTAAAAAAATGTAGTATGACTTTTTCATAACAGGGTTAATTTATAAAAAAGGTTGTATCCCTGTTAACGAGATACAACCTTACGTAGTGCAGATTACTGCTTAATAACTTTCATTGTTTGTCTAACTGATCCGTCTTTTGAAATGCTGATAAAGTACGTACCCGGCGCCAACTTAGTGCCATTGATACTTTCAGTATGATTTCCGGCAGTTAAATTATTGCGGCTGATCTTCTCTACAATATTTCCCTGTACATCAGATACCACAATGTTTACATTGCCTTTTTCACGCACTTCATACTGGATGTTAGCTGTTTCCGAAAATGGATTTGGAAACGCCTTCATCATTACTGATGGTGCAGATAGAGCCAATGTGCCTGGTGCCTTTAAACTTTGTGCACTTCTTCCTGATGTGGTGGTAGTAGTACCACAGTCACAAATGTGCGTGCCTGCCCATGGTGTTTGTTCAAAAGGGAATGCACTCCTGAAGGTGGTATCATTTGTTTCGATACCTGTTTTATAATTCAACACTCTCAGCAGTTGAGGAGTTACAGGGCTTCCGCCTGCAACATAATCATCATACCAAAGTCCTATTGCAGCCAGTACTATTCCACTAACGGCCTGCAGTTCGATACGTGTTACATCATCTTCCAGTCTTCTTCCATTAGGGAATCCATCCATGTTTGGAATAAACTGTATGCTTGTATTTGCATTGAAACGTGGATCCAATAAACCCAATACTGCAGCCTGTACCAATCCTTCGGAACTGAAATCTGCGGAAGTACGTGAGGTAGCCGGTACAGCCATATTCAGACGTAACATGTCGCCGCCGGTAGGAAGGAAGTTGTTGATAAATGGTTTACCTGCAGCCAGTGGATTACCGTTCTTGCCGGTAGCAAGTTGATAAGGCGCTAAATTAGGTACACCTGTATTGAAGATTGGATAGAGATCAACCGAGCGTGGTTTGTTAGGGCCAGGCAAAAGCACTGAGCCGAAATTGGCTTCACTTAAGGCAGTACCATTCAATGCGGCATTGCCTTTCAAGCCATACAGTCCATTCTGGCCATTTCCAAAACCAAACTGGCCTAATGAATTCTTTTGTACACGCAGTGGTGCAAAGGCAGGAACAGCCCCGCCGAATTGTGCATCATCCATATACAACGCCAGTTCCGGATTGTAAAAATAATTTCCAAAACGGCTGATGCGTGATAGATCCTGGTACGGTGTTAACCTGTTCCAAAGATCTTTATCACCAATAGGCACAACCGCTTCATTGGTTAAAGGCATACCTAACCGTGATACCTGTACCCATGGTCCTGAATGATTTTCTGCGGGCTGGTCATCCTGGTTTGGATTACTGATCTCATTAAGTACATTAATTTTCTGGCGGCTTGCTGAAGCCCATACACCAATTACATAATCCTTATCCAGGATATTGCTGGCCTGGGAAATGGATTTATGATCTTTCTGCAGGGTAGCTACATCCACTTCCA
>JBKJUT010000207.1:0-6258 GCA_046590515.1 Ferruginibacter sp. | reverse complement strand
CTGGAATTCTACCCTTGAAAAACCGGTTTCTACTGATGCATGAATGTTAAAACCAATCCATTTCTCATAGCCAAACTGAACCCCTTTGGAGACCATGATCTTTTGCAGGTTTTCACTTTTACCTATCACCAGGCCATGGTTCACAATTATTTTCAAATGCTGTGCGTGTAAGCAGGCAGGCAGCAGCAACAGAATGATTGTTTTCATATAAAAATATAACCTGGCAGTCCAAGGCTGCCAGGTGGATGGATTAACTTAATATAATTGCAGTGAGTATTCCAAAGAACAAGCCGCCGCCTAATCCGCACCAGAAACCGCAGAATGGCCAACCAATGTAAACGCCAATTCCGGCAGATAATAATATGCAATCCCAGTATCCTAAATCGTTATTACCCTCGACTGTTTCTACCCGGCAGCCTTTTTTGCTCATTTCCCCTTTGTCGGGCAATGCATAACCAATAGCAGTAAGCGTATACAGCAATTGCTTTTCTTCTTTAGAAATTTCCTGCCGGCTGATCTCATCATTCATACTCACCAGCATGGGCTTAAATTCCGAATAGTCAAGATTCCGGGAATTAAAAAGAATGTCCAGGGTTGCTTTTCGGGTAAACTCACTTACCCTGGCTTTGTCCATCAACCTGGAAAGGCTGATCGGCTGGTCCTTATAGGTTCGGATGACCTCTGCAGCCAGGTCCATGTTCATTCGGTGTTGAAGGGGCAACTGTTCCTGGTAAAACTGCAAGGTGGCTTCGTTCAATTCTTTGATCTTCCCTTCCTGGTAATCTTTTTCCACCCGCTCGTAAGAAGCCAGGTAATCTTTTCCTACATAGGCATAGGGGTTATTTGATTGAGCCAACACTTTTCCCCCCAGCATCACGGCCAGGCAACACACAATAATCTTTTTCATGTTCTTAAAATTTATAAATGATAATTTGGTTAGTCACCTGCCAGTCACCGGGTGGTTGCTTTCAGGTGAAGACAAAAGTGGTAATTGGTGCCTGCTCAGGCAATAAACTGAGATTGAATTAATTCAGCCAGCCTTAATTTTTTTAAGATACAGGAGAGTATTTAAACAGGTAGACATTTTTTTTACTGTAAATCAACATATTGTGGAGGCGCCTGTAAAAATAGTTGCAACATTAAGAGTTTTAATTGGGAAGTCACCTTACCTTTGCCGCCCAATCAAAAGCTGGGCAACCAGTTTGGAAATGTTGTTTACCGGGATAGCGATAAACAACTATTATATAACCGGCAGTGATCTGCCCAAACAAATAAAATGAGTAAACTACATTTCACTACAAAACATGCGAACGAGGCTACCGTGCAGCGTAATTGGTACGTTGTAGATGGTGCTAATCAAACCGTTGGTCGTATGTGTGCAAAGATTGCTTCTATCCTAAGGGGTAAGAACAAAGCATACTACACCCCCCACGTTGATTGCGGCGATTATATCATCGTTATCAATGCAGAAAAGGTAAAATTTACCGGTAACAAACTGGAAGACAAGCAATACCTGACTTTCAGCGGCTATCCTGGTGGCCAGAAAGGCGAAACAGCAAAGAACCTGTTGGCCCGTCGCCCGGAAGTGGTTATTGAGCGTGCTGTGAAAGGTATGTTGCCAAAGAACAGGTTAGGTCGCCAGATGTACAAGAAATTGTTCGTGTATAAAGGAGCAGAGCATCCTCATGCTTCTCAAAAAGCACAAGCTTTAAATTTTAACCAAACTAAATAATTCATAGCAGTATCACTGCCAGTTAAATACTAATAATGGAAAAGCAAAAAAATGCAGTAGGTCGCCGGAAAGAAGCTGTAACACGTGTTTTCCTTTCCAAAGGAACCGGTAACATTACCATCAACGGTAAGGATTACAAAGTTTATTTTCCCCTGGTTTATTTGCAGAACCAGGTTGAAGCTCCCCTTAAGACTATTGAAGGAGCTGACAAATTTGATATTGTGGTAAACGCTACCGGTGGTGGTGTGAAAGGCCAGGCTGAAGCAACCCGTTTGGGAATTTCACGTGCCTTGCTTGAAGTAAGCGCTGATTATCGCCCGGCTTTAAAAGCTGCGGGTTTATTGAAGCGTGATCCAAGAGCGGTAGAACGTAAGAAGCCAGGTCGTAAGAAAGCAAGGAAGAGCTTCCAGTTCAGCAAGCGTTAATTGGTTCCGGGATATCGATTCCAGGTCCGGAGCTAATTCGTACCTGCATTATTTAAAAAATTATTTAATAATACACAATGGAAAATAATACTTCCTTACAACAACAACTTTTAGAAGCAGGGGTTCACTTTGGTCATTTGAAAAAGAAATGGAATCCAAAAATGCTTCCTTACATCTTTGCCGAAAAGAAAGGCATACATATCATTGACCTTAACAAAACTGTAGAAGGTTTACAGGAAGCTGCAGCAGCTATGAAAGCTATTGCCCGCAGTGGTAAGAAGATCATGTTTGTAGCTACAAAAAAGCAGGCTAAAGAAATAGTACAGGAAAGCGCCAGGCGTGTGAACATGCCTTTCGTTACTGAACGCTGGTTAGGTGGTATGCTTACTAACTTCAATACAGTCCGTAAGAGTGTAAAGAAGATGCAGAGCATTGAAAAAATGCTGGGCGATGGTAGTGCAGAGAACCTGACAAAGAAAGAGAGACTTACTTTAACCCGCGACAAGGATAAGATGGAAAAGGTATTAGGTGGTATCGCACAGATCAGCCGTGTACCAGCCGCTTTATTCATGGTAGATATCGGGCATGAGCATATTGCGTTGGCTGAAGCTCGCCGGTTGAACATAAATACCTTCGGTATGGTTGATACCAACTGTGATCCGAATAAAGTTGATTTCGCGATCCCTGCCAATGATGATGCTACTAAATCTATTGCTATAATTGTGAATTACATCACTGCGGCGATTGCAGAAGGTTTGCAGGAGCGCCAGGCTGATAAAGATTCTGATGATGAGCAGGTAGATTCTGAAGAGTCAGCAGAAGCAAAAGCTGCCCGCTTTGAACAAAAAGTGGATGGTGGAGATGACAGGAACAAGCGCGGTGGAACTGGTCGTGGCCCGGGTGGTCCAACCAAACGTCGTGTAGCAGGCCCGGGTGCGGGTGGCAGAAGGCCTGCAGGTGGCGGTGGACCAAGGTAATGGTACAAGCAGGAATTATAATTCATAACATGTAAAATAAAATCTTCGCCGGGCCTTTACCCGGCGGTGGTTTGGAGGAAAAAAATTATGAGTGCAACAATTACAGCATCAGAAATTAATAACCTGCGCCAGGCAACAGGTGCCGGTATGATGGATTGCAGGAAAGCCCTTACAGAAAGTAATGGTGATTTTGAAGCAGCCATTGACTGGTTGCGCAAGCAAGGCCAGAAGGTAGCTGCAAAAAGAAGTGACAGGGAAGCAAAGGAAGGAGTTATCATTGCCAAAACCACCCCTGATCACAAAGCAGGTATCGTATTATGCATCAGTTGCGAAACTGATTTCGTAAGTAAAAATGCAGATTTCGTTGCATTTGCTCAAAGCATTGCGGATGCGGCTATCGATAACAATGTAAAGTCAGCAGAAGAATTAAATAACGTAGAAATCAACGGCGCGAAAGTGGCTGATATGATCAATGACAAACTGGCTTCCATCGGCGAGAAAATTGCTGTATCCAAGTTTGAAAGAGTGGAAGCTCCTTACGTTGCCAGCTATATTCATGGTGCAAACCGCATGGGTGTACTGGTTGGCCTGAATAAGGAAGGTGCTGATGCAGGTAAGGATGTGGCAATGCAGATCGCTGCGATGAATCCACTTGCTATCGACGAAAGCATGATTTCTGCAGAAACCATTGCCCGTGAAAAAGATATTGCTATAGAGCAGATAAAGGCCGAAGGTAAACCCGCAGAAATGGCTGAAAAGATTGCCCTGGGTAAAGTGAATAAATTTTTTAAAGATAATACCCTGCTTGCCCAGCCTTATGTTAAGGACAACAGCAAGAGTGTAGGTGATTATATTAAGAGCGTTGACGGTGAATTGAAAGTCACTGAATTTAAAAGAGTAGCATTAGGATAATGTATTATAACCCCGCAATCAGCGGGGTTTTTTTTTGAATAAATTGAAAAGGCAAGTCATTTGCCGGTATTTATAAAACAATACCTTCGCGGTATAAACTTAAATTTCATGCTACCCAAATACAAACGTGTTCTTTTAAAACTTTCCGGTGAATCATTAATGGGTGATAAAAACTTTGGCCTGGACTCCAGCGTGATTGCACAATATGCCCAGGATATCAAGCAACTTACCGAAATGGGTGTGCAGGTAGCCCTGGTAATCGGCGGCGGAAATATTTACCGTGGGATGAATGAGGCTGAAACCGGTATTGAACGCGCCCAGGGTGATTATATGGGCATGCTTGCTACAGTTATTAACGGGATGGCGGTGCAGAGCGGACTTGAGAAAGCGGGCGTGTATACCCGGTTACAAAGTGCTATAAAAATGGAGCAGATCGCAGAACCCTATATCCGTCGACGTGCCATGCGCCACCTGGAAAAAGGAAGGGTTGTTATTTTTGGTGCCGGTACCGGTAATCCATATTTCACTACAGATACAGCCGGCTCGCTTCGCGCCATCGAAATCAAAGCGGATGTTATTTTAAAAGGTACACGGGTGGATGGAATATATACTGCAGATCCTGAAAAAGATCCCTCCGCCACCAAGTTTGAAAAAATATCCTTTGCTGAATGTATTTCTAAAAATCTCAAAGTAATGGACATGACTGCCTTTACCTTGTGTATGGAAAATAATTTACCCATCATCGTATTTGACATGAATAAACCCGGCAACCTCCTCAGCGTAGTTACCGGTGAAAATGTAGGAACATTGGTGAGTTAGTCAAATAACAGACATTTTATGAACCATCCCCTGCGGATGGTTTTTTTATACAGTAATAAAGGGATTCAGTAAATTGTTATTAATATGCCTGCCCGACAGTTAAAACATTACCATGCTACCTGCCGAATTGCTCGATAAAATTAAAAGTGAAAATGAATTATTGCAATTGCAGTTGCAGGATGTGAACTACATGATCAGCATACGGGAAGAGGAACTTGATATACTCCGGGCCAAAGCCAATAACGCGGTACAACTTAAAAGCGAGCTGGAAGGTACGTACAATGCGCTGGGACAGATGCAGGAAATTATAGGACAGAAACAACATGAAGCGCAAGGGGCCGCCCGCCGCGAAGCCGCAATGGAAGAAGAGATCATCCAGTCAATTACCATTGAAAAAGAATACCTGGATATAAAAGCCAGGTTTGCCAGTACTCATACTGCACTGGACGATATAAAAGATCAACTGTCTGAAGCCAATACCGTTTTTAAAGACCTGTCTATAGCACATTCGAAAATCGCTGAACTGGAAAGCAGGCTCGAAATTGCTGAAGAAGAAAAGGAGCTGTTGCAATACGAACTGAGCAAACAGAAAAAAATCACTGAGAAGTTACAGCAGGGGTTTGGTTAATATTCTGTCATTAAATATTGATACATGAATGATATTTCTGCCATAAGGAAAGAATATAAGCTGAAAGCACTTGATCAGAGAGATATGTCGCCGGATCCAGTGGTGCAGTTCAGATCATGGTGGACTGAAGCTATTAACAGTGATATTGAAGAAGTGAATGCAATGACCCTTGCTACCTGTAATTCAGACGCACAACCCTCTGCCAGGATCGTATTATTAAAAGGAGTTGATGAAACCGGGTTTAAATTCTACACCAATTATGAAAGTCATAAAGCTTCAGAACTGGAGAATAATCCACGGGTCGCGTTGGTATTTTTCTGGAAAGAATTAGAAAGGCAGGTAAGAATTGAAGGAATTGCAAAGCGGTTAACATTTGAGGAGAGCAATACTTATTTTCAATCCAGGCCACATGGTTCCAAAATAGGAGCCTGGGCTTCTCCGCAAAGCCAGGTAATTGCGAGCCGGGAGATAGTAGAAAATAAGGTGAAGGAAATGGAAAAAAGATTTGGTTCTGAAGTACCCTGCCCGCCGAATTGGGGAGGTTATGTAGTAGTGCCCGCTAAGATAGAATTCTGGCAAGGCCGGCCAGGCCGGTTACATGACAGGCTTCAATATCTGCAATCCGCCACGGGCTGGGAGCTGGAGCGCTTAGCTCCCTAAAAAAAAGGGCTGATAGTATACCAGCCGTGTTTTTATTTTTCTTTCTTTGGAGCTGCTTTTTTAGGAGCCGCTTTCTTGGTTTTAGAAGGCCTTGTTTTTCCAAAG
>JBKJUT010000179.1:0-7582 GCA_046590515.1 Ferruginibacter sp. | reverse complement strand
GGCCTGCATTTTACAATACGGTTTACGCTATCGTAATACTGCTATCCAAATATACATCCTGAATGGTTGTCAGCAATTCCACACCATCTTTCATCGGCTTTTGAAACGCTTTACGACCGCTGATTAATCCCATACCACCGGCGCGCTTGTTTATCACTGCTGTAGTTACTGCTTCTGACAGATCAGTGGCTCCTTTGCTTTCTCCACCACTGTTAATTAAACCAACCCTGCCGTTAAAGCAGTTCATAACCTGGTATCGCGTAAGGTCTATCGGGTGATCGGTTGAAAGTTTGTCATATACATCTTTATGGGTTTTGCCATGTTTGGTAGCATTATACCCGCCGTTATTGGTAGGGAGCTTTTGCTTGATAATGTCGGCCTGTAATGTGACACCCAGGTGATTGGCCTGGCCTGTAAGATCGGCCGATGTATGATAATCCACTCCTTCCACTTTAAATGCATTGTTGCGTGTATAGCACCATAATACAGTCGCCATTCCCAATTCATGCGCAGCCTGGAAAGCATCCGCTACTTCCTGTAACTGCCTTGTACTGGCATCACTGCCCCAGTAAATAGTAGCTCCAATGGCCACTGCACCCATGTTCCAGGCTTCCTTAACCTTTCCAAACATGACCTGGTCGAATTTATTTGGATAGCTAAGAAACTCATTATGGTTCACCTTTACCATCATAGGAATTTTGTGGGCAAACTTCCTGCTTATGATACCTAAACCGCCAAAAGTGGATGCCACCGCATTGCAGCCACCATCAATAGCCAGTTTCACAATATTTTCCGGGTCAAAATAAACAGGATTAGGGGCAAAAGAAGCACCGGCACTGTGTTCTATTCCCTGGTCAACCGGTAATATAGAAACGTAGCCCGTACCACCAAGCCGGCCATGGCCCAAAAGAGTTTGTATACTTCTTAATGTCTGGTTATTACGGTTGCTGCCAGTCCAGATATTATCTACATGCGCTGCACCCGGTAAATGAATATTTTCTTTTGAAATTATGCATTTATGGTTTAATAAATTATCCGCGTCTTTACCTAGAAGTTCAACGATTTTACTTTGAGCCATATTTTTGGTTTTTGCAAAAATAAGGAACTGGTGTCTTACTTGACGGTAGAAATTATGCGGGCCGGGAAGTAAACTGCTTTAAATACGCCGGAACCTGCAGCAACCTGCTTCCATACCAACTGCACATTTCCCCGTCAATCTTCACCACATTTACTCCAGGCAGCAGTTTTTGAAATTCTGTTATATGGTTTGAAGTAAAGGGAAAAGGTTCAGATGACAATAGCAAAGAATGAATACCTGTGGCTTGCAGGTCTTCCAGCGTGACGGCAGGGTAGCGCCGCAGGTGGCCAAAGACATTCACAAAGCCGGCACGTTCCAGTATATCGTGAATAAAAGTATCCCCACCAATGGTCATAAGTGGTTCCTTCCAGACCAGGTATGCCACCCGGTGGTCAGTTAATTTTTTCAGGCTGTCAAAACCGGCTCTGATTTCAGTCACCAGGGCGCCTGCACGCCGTTCTGTATGAGTTAAATGGCCCACATCTGAAATCATTTCCAGTGCATCCTCCAGGTTACTTACATCGGTTACCCAAACCGGTATATCCCCCAGGTCTTCGATCTGTTCCTTTATATTTTCTTCCTTATTAGCAATTACCAGGTCGGGTGAGAGGGACCGTATTGTGTTTATATCAATTGTTTTTGTACCGCCCACACGGGTTTTAGTTTGGTACCACTGCCATGGATGCACGCAGAATTTGGTAATACCGGTAACACGTTCTTCCAGGCCCAGACTGAATAATAATTCAGTTTGGGAGGGCACCAGGGAAATAATGCGGAGTGGCGCAAAAGGAAGTTGTGGATTTGAAAGAATCATTGAGGGCAGTGTTGAAATAAGTAGTGGGGAACGCACATGTAAATTAAGGCAAAAAAAAACTTCCACAAATTGATGCCGGGGCATGAAATCTGTGGAAGTTAAGCCAACCAGTTGCCTGTGGCTTCAGGAGTGTCTTTTACTTTTTGGGGGTTCCAAATGTAATAAGTCAGTTGCCTGGTCTCAGTTTCTGGTCTTTCGCCATCATCGCCTGTTACAGCATAGGCAGGATATTGGGTCTTTCCGGTTTTTGCCATCTTCGCTTATTAAGGCATAGGCAGGATATTGGTTTTGGTTTTTGCCATCGTCGCTTTTTACAGCATAGGCAGGATATTGATTTTGGTTTGCCATTATCGCTTGTTACAGCATAGGCGGGATAGTGGATCTTAAAGTGCCATCGTCGCTTATTAAGGCATAGGCTGATATTGGAAAAGTATACTTGTCAATGATCTTCTTATACAAAGATGCGTCAGCGACTGCACCCATACAAGAGCGTTATTCCCCTATTTCAGGTATGATGTTATTACACGGCTATTCGTAAATGAGACATTATTTTCCCGGGATGTTACGAAAACGTGAATCGTATAATTACGAAAAAGCTCCCACCTTTTGAGTGGGAGCTAAATTTTTAAAAATCTCCAGGGGAAGAGATTGGTTTCACAGGGAAAGAATTTTTTACCGGGCAAAGCCCTATGGTAAAAATAAGTTACCTGGTTCAGTGTTGCTGGTCTTTCGCTATCGTCGCTGTATTAGGCAGCATAAGCTTTTAGGATATTGAACAACGCTGTTTGTTTTCTTTAGGTAATGGATCGGTTTTGCCATCGTCGCTTTTTACAGCATAGGCGGGATATTGGTTTTGGTTTTTGCCATTATCGCTTTTAAAGGCATAGGCAGGATATTGGTTTTGTTTTGGTTTTTCGCGCCATCATCGCTTTAAAGGCATAGGCAGGATAATGAATTCAATAAACAGTTTTCTATAGGATGTATTCGTTTTGCTATCATCGCTTTTTAAGGCATAAGCAGGAATTGGTTTTCATTTCAAAAAGCAAAAAGTAGAAGTTGACTGATATTGGATTGGTCTTTTGCTATTAGGATATTAAGAACTGGTGGTTTAACTGGATCTTTGGATAATGATTGATATTTAATTCCTATCAATCAACTTCTGGAACAAAGATGCAGTGCAAACGTGCCCCAGACAAGAGCGATATTGCTCTTTTATTGAGATGGAGTATTTACAGCAACCTTAGTAAGTGTACCTAAAATCAGTATCGAATTCTTACCACCGGCGTTACGTAGTTTTACGACATGTCGCAGATCTAAAAAAGCAAAAAAACAGGCTGCATCGGTTAGAATGCAGCCTGGGACAGCCTTTCAGCTTATAGTACTTTAACCTGATTAATTATTTAGATAAGCTTTGAATGATGTCATATTTAGTAACTATATGATATGATCCACTTTCATCTTTACTCAAAACTGCCCCATTTTCTTTATTAATAAATGAGCTTAATCGCTCAACCGGGGTGTCAAATGCCACTTCCGGGTAAGCTTTTTCCACCACAGTTTTTATGGGCTGATCTTTGATTTCAGGGTTAGATAGTATCTTATTAAATAAGCCACTGGCCGAGATAGCGCCCGTATTATCTTCCCCGTCAAACACAGGTATATTTTCTATATCATACTTTTTCATCAGCTCTATTGCAGCTAATACACTTTCATCCTGGGAGATACTTATTAATTTCTGATGCCCCCGGCCGGTAATTAAATCCTTAAACGTTTTAACATCCAGGAAACCCCGCTCCATCATCCATTCATCATTATACACTTTACCTACATAACGGCTACCATGATCATGAAATATGCAAACCACTACATCACCTTTTTTTAACTGGGATTTTAATTGTAACAATCCCTGGAGGCAACTCCCTGCACTGTAGCCACAAAACATACCTTCTTCTTTGGCAATTCTTCGCGCCATAACAGCTCCATCTTTATCTGTAACCTTTGTAAATTCATCAATTACCGACATATCATAATTGTCCGGAATAAAATCTTCACCAAAACCTTCACTGATATAAGGATATACTTCTTTCTGATCCAGTTCACCCGTTTCAAAAAATTTCTTTAACAGTGATCCGTAACTGTCGATCGCCCACACTTTAATGTCAGGGTTTTTTTCTTTCAAATACTTGCCGGTACCAACAATGGTTCCGCCGGTACCTGTAGCTACTACCAGGTGGGTTACTTTTCCTTCAGTCTGTTCCCATATTTCCGGACCTGTCTGTTCATAGTGCGCCTGCCGGTTGGCCAGGTTATCATATTGATTCACGTACCAACTGTTAGGAACTTCTGTGGCCAGTCGTTTTGATACAGAATAATAAGAACGTGGATCTTCCGGTTCTACATTGGTAGGGCAAACTATTACTTCAGCACCTACAGCTTTTAAAATATCAGCTTTTTCTTTTGATTGTTTATCGGTAGTAGTGAATATACACTTGTATCCTTTTACGCAAGCTGCCAGGGCCAGGCCCATCCCGGTGTTACCGCTGGTGCCTTCTATAATAGTACCACCGGGTTGTATCTTCCCTTCCTGTTCTGCTACCTCCAGCATTTTAAGAGCCATCCGGTCTTTAATAGAATTGCCGGGATTAAAATACTCAACCTTGGCTAATACCGTGCAGGGAAGATCTTTGGTGATCTTGTTCAACCTGATTAATGGGGTATTGCCAATTGTTTCTAAAATACTATTCAACCACATAACTTTTTTTTGCAAATGTAATGAAAAGGCAACAAGCCTAAAGACTCAGCATACCTAATGGGTTTATCCTGTATTAAAAAAGTTGGTACTGGAAGTAAGTGTGAAATTTATAAAGATTCGTAATGAAACTTACTGTTGTTAAGTAGAAAAATATTTATATTTGTGCAGGAATAATATCCGTTTTACATCCATTCTATCCAGACAATATTTTAGAAAAGCCTGTTTTGGTTTATACGAGTTTAATAAAGGTCTCCAGCAGGAGGCCTTTATTATTTCAATAATTCAAGTGCCTTCATTACCGCCTGGTCTTCTTTATTAAAAACTATAAAGTAACCTTCATCCCGCCAGATCTGCCTGGCAATAGCAAGTTTAAGATTTTTAGTAAGAAAGTATTTTTCAGCGACGGTGATAGTTGGTATTACAATAGAATCCTGCATAACCAGCTTTACAAAATAATTCCAGGCCTGCTCATCTACTATGAAATTCCTGGCAAATTCTGCTGGGCTACTGAATTTCTGCAATTGGTCCCGATGATCTACGAAATATTTATAACCAAACCGGTTAACCAGTCCTTTCGATATGATAGAAGCTGTAGTACTGCTGAAGCGCGAAGTATCATGGGAAATAAAATAGTCAGGAGTAATTCCACCGCCACTAAAAAGTATTTTGCCATTCCTGGTAGCCACTCTTTTCCCCAGGGGCTTTAAACTGTCTGCCAGTAAAGAATCATTCGCTGCATATCTTTTGGCCGCACTTTGATAATACGACTTATTGCCACCGGTATAGGAGCGCTGGATGCTACGACCTAACGGTGTATAGTACCTGGAGATGGTTAAGCGTACTGCGCTGTTATCACTCAGGTCATATTGTTCCTGCACCAGGCCTTTTCCAAAAGTCGGTCTGCCGATTACAGTAGCGCGATCCCAGTCCTGCAATGCACCGATTAAAACTTCGCTTGCGCTGGCTGTACTTTCATCTGCCAGCACTATCAATTGTCCTTCCTCAAACTGGCCCTGCCGACGGGAGCGGTACTCTTTTTTTGGAAAATGCTTTCCCTCTGTATAGGTTATAAGCCTGTCACCTTCCAGAAATTCATCTGCAATTTCAACAGCTTCATCCAGTACGCCGCCACCATTACCCCGCAGATCCAGCACCAGCCTGGTCATTCCTCCTTTCTTCAACTTTTCCAGGCTTTGCATAAATTCCCGGTAGGTATGTTGCGAAAACCGGTTCAACCTTATAAAGCCGGTGGTACGGTCTATCAGGTAAGCAGCATCCACGCTGGTAACGGGCACAAAATCCCGGGAGACTGTAAGTGAAAGACGCTTGTCAGCTCTGACAATATCAAGGGGCAGATCGGACCCCCTGTTTCCTTTCAATATTTGTCTGAGATGATCTGTATCCATTTTGCGGCCGGCAATCACACTGTCACCTGCCTTTATAAATTTGTCGCCAACCAAAAGCCCGGCTTTAAATGCCGGTCCGTCTTTTATTACATTTACCACGTTAAGCGTATCCTCAATCACATTAAATTCAATACCTATCCCGTAAAAACTTCCGGCAATGTCTTCATTTGCCCTTTCTACCGAACGTGCCGGTATATATTGGGAATGTGGATCCAGTTTAGCGAGTATGGCAGCAATTGCAGTATCTGCCAGGTCCTGCACATTTACATTATCTACATATTTTGCCTGAACCAGGTCCAGTAACTCCTGGATAGGCCGGCGCCTTTCAGTATAAAAAAAACTCCTGGCCGGCATAGAATCCCGCATCTTGTATCCCAGGTACATTCCGGCAACCATTGCCAGGCTTACCAGCACCGGGAGCCAGATCTTTATTTTTTTTCTTTCCATAGATTATTACGCTGCTTTTGGGTATCGCATTAATGAACCGTGGGCGAAGGTAATTTTTTGTTGGTAATCGTATGATTTTTATACAGGTTATGAGCTGAAAGTTTTACCTTGATGCCGAATAAAATTTAATAATGGCTGTAAAAATAATTGCTGACAGTGGCTCTACTAAAACAGAATGGTGCCTCATGGGCAATGGCAAAAATAGAAAAGTGGTTACACAGGGCCTCAGTCCATATTTTCTTTCCGGAAACCAGATCCAGGAAATATTATTACGTGAATTATCCACGGTTTTTAAAAATGCTGATCCGGATGAAGTTTTCTTTTACGGTACAGGTTGCAGTAATCCACAAAATGCATTGATCGTCAAAAAAGCCATTGGCAGTTTATTTAAGGGGGCTAAAGTAACGGTAAACCATGATCTGCTCGGCGCAGCCAAGGCTTTATGTGGCGATGAAAAAGGGGTGGCATGTATATTGGGAACAGGCTCGAATTCCTGTTATTATAATGGAAAGAAAATTGTAAAAAACAGCCCGGGATTAGGTTATGTTTTAGGAGACGAAGGAAGCGGGGCTTACCTGGGCAAAAAGGTAATCCAGTATTTCCTGTACAAAACATTTGAGCCAGATCTTATGGATCGCTTTGATGCGAAATTTAACCTTACCGCACCCGAGATTCTGGATGCAGTGTATAAAAAGCCATTGCCTAACCGTTTCCTGTCTCAGTTCGTTCCATTCCTGATTGAGAACCGGGGTCATTTTATGATTGAAAATATCATTGAAGATGGGTTTAATGATTTCTTTTTTAATCATATTTATAAATACCGGGAAAGCTGGACCATGCCCATCAATTTTACAGGAAGTGTAGCGCATGGTTTTAAAGATGTGTTACAGGATCTCTGTCATACTTATGAATTACAATTGGGTAAAGTATTAAAAAATCCGATGGAGGGATTAATAAAATATCACCAGTAAAATATTATGGATTTTAAAAAAATTACCGAATCAGATTCGCTGCATAGGCACCTGGATCAAATGAGCATTTCAGAATTGCTTCATAAGATCAACGAGGAAGATAAAAAAGTTCCT
>JBKJUT010000131.1:0-7032 GCA_046590515.1 Ferruginibacter sp. | reverse complement strand
GGGTCCGGCCGTAACTGCCACAGCCTGCAACTGTGAAAAGGTACAACCAGCGCGGAGAAAAAGCTGTTCAATAGCCACGTGAAGAAATCCTGCATGATTCCGCTGCACTGCGTTGCTGGCACTCTCAATAATTTTACCCTCCCGCGCCAGAACTACAAATGCTGTTTCACCGGATGTTTCAATATGTAAAATGAGGCTCATAAACGCGCGGCTTCTATTAATAAGGGAGCAGGAGCATACCGCTGGTCTACGCGTGACAGCGACGTCAGCAATGCAACCACGTTATGCCTTCCGATTTCTTCACTCCATTCAAACGGACCTTTTGGATAGTTTGTGCCGAGACGCATCGCGACATCTATATCCTTTTCTGTACTAACCCCTTCCGCTTTTGCAAAATAGGCTTCATTGATAATCATCGACAGCACTCGCGCTGATACAAAACCCGGTTCATCCGCAACAGTGATAAATTGCTTTTCCAGACCTGACAGAATGATTTCAATACCAGGTGAAATTTCTCCCGCAATTTCCCACGTCTTCCTGCAGAGGAAACCCGGCCAACCATTTATCCGTACAATAAATCCGGTAGAGGCCGTTTCTTGCAGAGTAGTTGTTACACTATTAATGAAGATGGGTTTTTGTTGAATTGTGTAAGTTTCATAGGCAGAATTTTCATCCAGGTTAAAAAAGGCATCCGCATCAGGGAAACCATTGAATGCCTGAGAATTTTCTACAATTACCCATTCGGCATTAGTAGAAGCCATCATTAATTCATCTATAAGAGAGGCAGGTCCAGTTACTATTATTTTCATCTTCATTTTTACAAAAATAGGTTGTTAAGAAAAGATATATTTGTAATTACTCAAAAATTAACCATGGCGAATACAATTATTAATACCAAGTATGCACCGGCACCCATTGGCCCATACAGCCAGGCCGTATTTGCAGGCAATACTTTATTTATTTCGGGGCAAATAGCTCTGGTGCCTGGTACGCCTGACCTGGAATTAAATTCTATTGAATCAGAAACCCACCAGGTTATGAAGAACCTTAAGGCAATTTTGCTTGAAGCAGGAATCGATTTCAGTAATGTGGTGAAGACAACCATATTTCTAAGCGATATGGCCTTATTTAACCAGGTCAATGAAATTTATGCTTCTTATTTTACATCCAATTTTCCTGCACGTGAAACCGTAGCAGTAAAAGGATTACCTAAAAATGTAAATGTGGAGATCAGTATGATCGCTACAAAATAAAATGATTGTTATTACTGCCATAGCACACCCGGTCTTAAGGGAGTCCTTTGAAAAAATGGGATTGCAGGTATTGTATGCTCCGGATATTTCTTATCCTGAATTACAGGAATTAATGCCCACTATAACCGGGCTGGTGGTAACAACCCGGATAAGGGTAGATGCTGATCTGTTGCGACAGGCAGACAAATTAAAGTGGATAGGCCGGTTAGGAAGTGGCATGGAATTGATAGATATAAATTTTGCCGGTGAAAAAAATATTCAATGTATAAGTACACCTGAAGGTAACAGGAATGCGGTAGGGGAGCAGACACTGGGGATGTTGCTTGGACTTTTGCATAATATTTATAAAGGGGGACGCGAAGTAGCTTCCGGCCATTGGCTAAGAGAAGAAAACCGTGGCACTGAACTTTCAGGTAAAGTTGTTGGGATTGTCGGTTTTGGAAATACGGGCGAAGCTTTTGCCAAAGTACTTTCAGGCTTTGGCGTTACTATCCTGGCTTATGATAAATTCAGGTTTGGTTTTGGAGGAGTGTATGTAAAAGAGGCGGGTATGGAACAGTTATGTAAATATGCCGATGTCATAAGTTTTCACCTTCCACTTACTGCTACCACATACCACCTGGCAAATAATGAATTTTTTAACAGCCTGGAAAATAAACCTGTTATCCTGAATACAGCCAGGGGTGAAATTATTGAAACCGGTGCACTCATAAAAGCCTTACAGGAAGATAGAATATCAGGGGCCGGGCTGGATGTACTTGAAAATGAAAGACTCAGCACATTGAACCAGCTACAACAGCAGGAATTGGACTTCCTTTCATCTCACCAGAGGGTTATAATAACGCCACATATAGCTGGTTATACCTATGAAGCTTCATATAAAATGAGTGCAGTATTGCTGGAAAAGCTGTGCTTAAACAACCTGCTGCCGGCATAACTAATATTAATGTATATTTGCGTACATGCAACGCTTTGGTAATTCTGAGCGTTGTATTTTTTTTTCTACCTAAACAGATATGATGTCAGATACAAATTATTTTAACCAGGAAACCTTTGATAAAATGCAATCGGAATTACACCGATTAAAATCAGTTGATCGCCACGCAGCAAGTGCTGCCATTGCTGAAGCCCGGGAAAAAGGGGATTTGAAGGAGAATGCGGAATATGATGCGGCAAAAGAAGCCCAGGGATTACTTGAAGCAAAAATTAACCAGTTGGAAGGTATAATGGCAACGGCCCGTATCCTCGACGAAAGTACCATTGATACCAGCAGGGTCAGTATTCTTACTAAAGTTACAGTAACCAATATGGGAACCAGGAAAACTGTAACCTACCAGATTGTATCAGAAGGTGAAGCCGACCTGAAAGCGGGTAAAATATCTGTAACCTCGCCTATTGGCAGCGGCCTTTTGGGTAAAGTGGTTGGTGAAGTGGCGGAAGTAACTGTGCCGGCCGGTTTGCTGAAGTTTAAAGTGGATAAAATAAGTATCTAAAAAAAAGTTTATTTTCAATAGAACCATTCCTGTTTAGTGAATGGTTTTTTTTTACCTAAAATAATATAACATGTCTATTTTCAGTAAGATAATTTCCGGAGACATTCCAGCCTTCGTAGTAGCCGAAAACGACCATTTTATTGCTTTCCTTGATATATCCCCATTGGTAATGGGTCATGTGTTGGTAGTGCCTAAAACAGAAATTGATAAACTGTTTGATATGCCTGGTGATTTACTGGCGGAAATACTGGTATTTGCGAAACCAATCGCACGGGCCATTGAGTATTCCTTCAATTGTAAGCGTTGCGGTATAAGCGTGGTTGGCCTGGAAGTTCCACATGCACACATGCACCTGGTGCCTATTAGTTCAGCTAATGACCTGAATTTTACCAGGGAAAAATTATCACCATCGCAGGAAGAACTACAAGAGGTGCATCAAAAAATTTTAACAGCGTTAAAACACTAGTTTATTTCAGCCTCGCGGGGTTTGCAGCTACAAATTCCTTCCAGCCGCGTGCTTGCACACCTGCTTTTATAAGGGGGGCACCTTCCTGGAAATGATGACATACCGCTACAGCTAGTGCATCTGTAGCATCCATATATCGCGGATCTTCTGTGAAAGACAATAAATGCTGCAGCATTTTCATTACCTGTTCTTTACCTGAATTGCCATTCCCGGTAATTGATTGTTTTATTTTTTTAGGAGAATATTCACACACAGGCAGACCAGCCTGTATAGCTGCAGCAATGGCTACACCTTGTGCCCTGCCCAACTTCAGCATACTTTGTACATTTTTGCCAAAGAAAGGTGCTTCAATGGCAAAACAGGATGGTTTGTGAATTTTTGCCAGGTCTATAATAGTTGCGTGTATCCTTTCCAGTTTTTGATACGCGTCCATTTGAGAACATAATTTTAATACATCCATTTCTATTAAATGCATGCCGGGCCCACGTATCTCAATCAGGGCATATCCCATGATGACCGTCCCTGGATCAATTCCCAGTATTATTTTTGATGTATTTTGCGCCACGAACCAATTATTATTCTAAATAAACTGCTTGAACAAAAGTATTAAATTAATCTTCAACTACCTGCTGGCCCCGTTGCTGTTTCTGGTTTTAAGCTGGAGCCTATACAGGCAGATCATCAGCCAGCCGGACCTGGAAGAAAGATGGCAGCAAATTAAACTTAGCTGGCAACAGGCAGGTTTCTGGCTGGTATTTCTGTTAATGTTTATTAACTGGGGTATAGAAGCCAGGAAATGGCAGTTACTTATTTCCCCATTAGAAAAATTTTCATTTTTTCGGGCGTATAAATCTGTGTTGGCAGGTTGCAGTGTTACCATGCTCACACCAAACCGGATCGGTGAATACGGAGGCAGAATCATTTATGTAAAGGAGGAAAACCGTTTAAAAGCTATTTCCGTTACTATCCTGGGAAGCCTGAGCCAGTTACTGGTAACTTTATTTATGGGTTCAATAGGATTGTATTTCATCAAGATTGTACCTGGGGGAATACACAGGGTATCAGAACTGTCCTGGTTATTCGGAAACATACTCTGGATCTTTAGTGTTGGCCTTACCGTTATTTTTATATTAATCTACCTGCGCATCCGTTGGGTTATTTCAGCGATGAACAGGTTCTCTTTTCTGCACCGGCTAACCAGGTATATTGGAGTACTGGATGTATTCAGCGGTAAACAATTGTTAAGAATTCTCATTTTGTCCTTTTGCCGCTATATGGTGTTTATTTTGCAATTCGTGCTGTTATTAAACGTAATGCACATTGAGGTGTCTATGGAAGTGAGTTTCTGGTTGCTGACGATTTTTTATCTTGTGATGACAATTGCACCTACGGTAGGATTTATTGAATTACCGGTGCGCGCTGCAGCCAGTGTTGAATTATTTAAAATATTTTCCGGGAATATAATTGGGATCCAGGCAGCTACATTAGGTATCTGGTTAATTAACCTGGTAATACCAGCCATACTTGGAAGCGTATTGATATTCGGAATTAAAATAATGAAAGAAAAATGATGAAATCAGCAAAATACCTTTTATTGCCTGTTGCTTTACTCTTTGTAAGCCAGGTACCGGCCCAAAGTGATTTTTGTGGCATCAGCAATACAGCTTTTAAAGCCGGCGAAGTGGTTACAATGAAAGTATACTATAATGCTCTTGGCGCGTATATCGGCGCAGGGGAAGCTACTTTTACTACCCGCCTTGAGAGATACAATGGCAAACCCGTTTACCATTTCATAGGCGAAGGAAAGTCCTATTCATTTTTTGATAATTTTTTTAAGGTCAGGGACCGCTATGAAAGTTACGTTGACACTACTACCTTATTGCCTTATAAATTTATTCGCAATGTAGACGAAGGCGGGCATAAAATTTATAACAACGTGAGTTTTAACCAGACTACCAATACTGCCACCAGTACAAACGGAGTATTTAAAATTTCCGACTGTATGCAGGATGTGGTGAGTGCAATGTATTATGCCCGTAATATTAAATTTGAAAAATACAAACCCGGGGATAAAATTCCTTTTGATATGTTCCTGGATGATGAAGTGTATCATTTATACATCCGTTATATAGGAAAAGAAAAAATTAAAACACGCTATGGAAAATTTCACGCCATTAAATTTAAACCCCTGCTCGTTAAAGGTACAATGTTCTCAGGTGGTGAAAATATGACAGCCTGGGTAAGTGATGATCCAAATAAACTGTTGCTTCGCGTGGAAAGCCCTATCTCTGTAGGAAATGTAAAAGTAGATATGATGGGTTATTCTAACCTACGTTACCCACTTACCTCGTTGATCGGGGTTCGTTAAAAATATTATATGTCAGATAACAAAAAGGTATCCTTAACCCGGATGCCTTTTTCTGTTTCTGCCAGGTTGCAACATTCAATTACGGGATCATGCTCAAAGAAAAGTATATGATCATTTTGCTGTGCATCCATCAGGAATGATTTTTTTTCATTCAGCGTAGTGAGTGGAAACATATCATAGGCCATAACGTATGGTAAAGGTATATGTGCTGCTGATGGCAGCAGGTCGGCCATATAACTTATGGTTTTTCCTTTATACTTTATTTGAGGTAACATCATGGCGTCTGTATGTCCAAATACCTGCCTGATCCAGATGTTTCCGGTAAATTGATTAGTACTGTCCTCAATAAATTTGAGTTGCCCGCTTTGTTGAATGGGCAAAATATTTTCTTTTAAAAAACTTGCCTTTTCCCTGTCATTAGGTTCTGTAGCCCACTTCCAGTGTCTTTTATTGCTCCAGTAGATCGCATTAGGGAATGCTGTCACCAATTGGTCTCCCTCTCTTTTAATGCTGCCGCCACAATGATCAAAGTGCAGGTGTGTCAGGAAAACATCTGTAATATCGTTCCGGCTAAAGCCATGTTTTGCCAGTGATCCATCCAGGCTGTCGTTTCCATGCAGGTGATAATGACCGAAAAATTTAGCGTCCTGTTTGTCACCCAAACCATTATCTACCAGCATCAGTTTGTTTCCATCTTCAATCAACAGGCAACGCAATGCCCAACTGCACAGGTTATTTTCATCTGCCGGATTTAATTTATTCCAGATACTTTTCGGAACTACTCCAAACATTGCACCCCCGTCTAACTTAAAATGACCGGCATTAATTGAATACAGTTTCATGATTTTTATTTTGAATTATTCTGTTTTGCTTTTGCCGGGCCAGCATCAGGAAAATTAGTCCCATGGCAAAAAAACTAATCAATACCAATATTGAATTCCGCATGCTGCCGGTAAATTCTTCAATATATCCAAATAAGGAGAGCCCTATTACAATGGCTATTTTTTCAGTGATGTCATAAAAGCTGAAAAATGATGCGGTATCTTTTGTGACAGGCATAAGCTTCGAGTAAGTAGACCTGCTTAAGGATTGTATTCCACCCATTACCATTCCCACTGCAATGGCCAATGCATAAAAGTGCATGGCAGTCTGCATGAAGTAGGCAGCTATACATATCAATATCCAGAAAAACACCACACCGGTCAGAACCGGCAGGTTGCCGAATTTTTCTGAAAGTCTCGACATTAATAAGGCGCCGGGTATTGCCACCAACTGGATTATTACAATTATAATTATAAGATTAGTGGACGGTAAATTGAGCACTTTACTCCCAAAATTGGCTGATACAAGCATAACGGTCTGCACTCCCATGTTGTAAAAAAAACAAGCAGCAAGAAACCGCTTTAAAACCGGCATTGAAAGCAACTGGTGCAAAACCTTTTTTAACTCGAT
>JBKJUT010000007.1:0-15546 GCA_046590515.1 Ferruginibacter sp. | reverse complement strand
GTAATATCTCTTATAAAGGCGCAATAAAATTCTTCTTCTCCCTGCCGTATGGGAAGCATTGTTAACTCAACGGGGAATATGTTTCCATCCCTTGTCATACTAGACAACTCCACCAGTTTGTTGAATTCCTCTCCGTCCCTCGAAATAAGGTAATCATCAATGGCGCTCTCACCCAGTTTTTTGTATTCATCGGGCAGAATAATCCTGGACAGTTTCTGGCCATACACTTCTTCTGCTTTCCAGCCAAACATTTCCTCGGCCTGCGGGTTCCAGAATGTAACGAGGCCATCGGTATCCATAAGAATGATCGCATCCAGGGAAGCATTCATAATAAGCCGGCGTTTCTCTTCGCTGTAGCGTATCCCTTCTTCTGCCCATTTACGCGCGGTGATATCACGTACAATCCCCTGGAAACGGCCATCAGGCAGTAATTTTGAACTGATCTCCACGTTTATCAAATTTCCGTTTTTTTGCCGGATCATCTTTTCATTAATGATGGCTTGCCCGCTCATTAATTCTTTTATCCGGAATACACTTGGCTCCAGGTCTTTTTCAAAAACCAGGTCCTGGATATTCATGTGTAGTAATTCTTCTTTTGTGTAACCTGTAAGCGTAGAAGCGCTGCTGTTTACTACCAGGTAGTTACCTATCTGGTTACTAATGAAGATGCCATCCGAGGCCTGCTCAATCAGTGTCCTGAATTTCTCTTCGCTTTCTACCAGTTGCATCTGCGAATGAACTTTTTCTGAGAGATCAAGACCGATACCCATTAAACATTCTTCCCCTTCATAGCGGGTAGTCATACCATTGAAGTAATAATAAATCCTTTCGTTATTTTTAGTCAGGAAAAAAGCTTCTACAGAATCTTCACCATGCTGGAATACGTTACTGATTTTTTGACGCAACAGGTCTTTTTCTTCTTCGGGGAAAAGATCAAGCGGATGCAGGCTCCTGATTTCTTCGGCAGAATACCCGCTAACCAGTTCAAAATTCCTGTTCCAGCGGTAAAATTTTCCTTCTTTGTTATAGAGATAAAATATACCCGGCAAGCTGTTTATAATGGAATCTGATAGTTCCTTTTCAAGTTGCAGTTGCTGCTGGCTGGTAACCTGTAACGTGATATCCTGCATAGCGCCCAGCATCCGGTAAGCCACCCCATTGTCATCATACAGTATATAGGCCCGGTCACGCATGTTCCTGTAAGTTCCGTCTGCCACCATCAGCCGTAAATCTTCCGACAGGTAAGTTTTCTTTTCCTGCAGGGCATTCCTGAAATTTACCAGTAAGTTGGCGCGGTCATCAGGATGAACCTTATTCACGTAATCACTGTAATTAATAGGCTCGCCAGGTTGTGCATTATAAATGACTGTAAAACTTTCATTGCCCCAGATTTTATTAGTAGCAAAATCCCAGTCCCAGATGGCATCGTTGGTGGCTTTTCCTACCAAAAGGAATCTTTCATTAGATAACCTGAGCTCTTCTTCGGAGGCACGCAGCCTGAGTGTGGCTTTTTTACGTTCGGTAATGTCTATAATTGTGCCGATGGTAGCGGGTGCACCTTTATATTGCATAAGCGTACCGAATACTTCCACATTAATTATGGAACCTCTTTTAGTAATTCCTTCAAATTCATATTGCAGGCTGCCGCCATTCACTTCCCGCTTCCTTATATTTTCTTCAACTCTTTTCCTGTCAGACACATTTACCATTTCCATTAATCCCTTTTCCATAATTTCTTCCACAGAGTATCCGAAAATGCGGGCAAACCCGGGATTGACATATACCATTTTAACATCCTGCACTATATAAACTCCCAATAATGATTCTTCCACCAGGTTCCTGAATTTGGATTCAGCATCGGCCAGTTCTATCTGTATGTTTTTCTTTTGGGTAATGTCGTGGTAATACACAGATATTCCATCAGGTGAAGGATAAATTAGGTCTTCGAACCATTGCCCGGTTTTGGAATAATATAACTCTAATCGCAATGGCTCCATGGTATCACGCGCACGGTGAAGCGCTGAGTAGAATTCTTCATTCTTTACCTCAGGAAAAAATTCCCAGATATTTTTGCCAATAAGATCCGGCGGGGTTAACCCATGCAGGGCGGCTGCTTTTTCATTTAAATAAGTATAGCACCAGTTGTTGTCTAGCGCGATAAAAGCATCTGTGATGCGGTCGAACACCAGGTTAAGTTCAACTACCTTACTTTCTACTTCCTGCTCCAGATTATTAGTAAGCTGCTTAAGCTGTTTTTCAATAACCTTCCGTTGGGAAATATCCCTGTTAACTGCCACTGCTCCCGCAAACTTTCCATCATCTTCATAAATAGAAGTGATTGATGAAAGTACATATACTTTTTCACCGTTTTTATGGTAATGAATTGCTTCGCCCTTCCAGATGCCTTCCTGTACCAGGAGAGAAAGGTTTGCATAGAATTCTTCCTCCGGGAAATTCTTAAACAAAATTTCCCGGATAGATTTCCCTAACACCTCCTTTTCAGTGTAACCATAAAGTTCATTCGCGAAACGATTCCAGCTTTTTATGAGCAGGTCACTGTCAATTGTAATTATAGGATCGGATATGTTCTGTAATACAGAGGCATTGTATTTCAGTATCTCGGCAGAGGATTTACGTTCGCGATTGTCTTTAATAAACAGCCGGTAACTTATAAATAAAAGTGTGAAAAATAAAACAGCAAGCAGGGCAAATTCCCAAAGGGTATTTCTTGCAGACCTGGCGCTGGCTACGTTGGCTTCATTCAGCAGCTTTTGAAAGTCACTTTTTAGCTGGTGAATTTTTAACCTGGCCTGGCGCATGACCGATTCCCCTAAGCCGTTCTTAATAAAATGGGTAGCCGAATCATACCCGTAATTTTTACGTACCCTCACTAACAACCTGGAAATGTCAACTTTTTTATTAACCAGTTCTTCCAGTTGCCTTCGCCATAAAACCTGGGACGACGTATAACCAATGGTGTCTTTTAAAAAGGGAAGATTATTGTCAATATTGTCTAATCCTTCCTGGTGGGCAGCCAGGTATTTTTCATCGCCGGTCAGCATATAACCTCGTTGGCCGGTTTCCACAGCCTGGACCCCTGTTAATATATTTTCAAGGTAAAGCAGGTTTTGAAGGGCATTTTTTACATTGCGGCTTTCACTCACCGTATGCTGCATATTGAGGTAAGTGATTACTACGAAAAACCCAATGCAAAATGCAGCCGCTGTAAAACCCATTTGTACTTGCCTTAAGGATCTATCCTGCATCTGTTTCCTCATTAATTAAATGTAAGAAAAAGATGCCAAGTAGTAGTAATGGTTACATATAGACATTGACTTATATGAAAACTATGACTTATTGCAGTTTACATATTAAGATGCATTTTGGAAATAGCATACAGGTCTACCAGGTTGTTCACCTTTAGTTTTTCGTAGATCCTGTTCTTCTGTGTGCTGACAGTGGAGCTGTGGAGGTGTAATTCCTGGCAGATGTCAGAAACTTTTTTCCCCTTGATGAGTCTTTGTACTATTTCGAACTGGCGCGGTGATAAATTATCAAAAGGGTTGGATTTGCCGTTGGAATAGATTTCATCCATGATGTTTTCGCTTAGTATCTTACTGATATAACGTCGGTCATTCAGTACCGCTACTACAGCATTTTTTATCTCATCTGCCGGCTCATCTTTTCTTACATAACCCTTAACTCCGAGCTTAAGAAAACGCCTGGCATAAGTTACTTCGCAGTTCATGCTGAACATGATAATACGGGTTTCAGGCCTGTCTTTTAATAATTTTTCAACCAATAGAAATGTATCGGTGCCGGGCATATTAATATCCATTATGATCAGGTCATAGTCTTTTACGTCTATCAGAGCCTGGGCCATTTCACCATTGACGGCTTCGTCAAATTGAAAAGCGCTCAATTCATAACCTAATAAGATTTTTAGCCCGGTTCTTATAATAGTGTGATCATCAACCAATAAGATATTTCCCATAATGCGTTTTTACATACTGAAGGCAACTTTTAACTCACATCCTTTGCCGGGTTCAGATTGCATCTGCATGGTGCCGTTATGTAAGCCGGCACGGCTGCTGATGTTCTTCAATCCCACTCCTTTACTTTTTTCAATGACGTTAAAACCTTTGCCATCGTCTTTAACTGATATTAATAAACGCTGATTGTGCATTTTTATTTTAACCCATACCGTTTTTGCCTTTGCATGTTTTATTATATTATTCAATTGCTCCTGTATAATCCGGAATATGGTAAGCTTTAATTGCTCGGGAATCACATCTTCGTCCAGGTCGGTCAATTCACTGTGAAATTCATATTTATTGATGGTGCGGATACTGTCAAATAATTCTTCAAGAGCCATTCCCAGTCCGATTTCTCCCAGGGATGGTGGTGACAGGGTCTTTGACAGGTTCCGGATTTCATTTACCGCCGACATGATAAAACCTTTGGCATCTTTCAGCAATTCTTCACGCCGGGACTCATTAGTCTGTGCGTATTCTATATATAACCGGGTGGTGGCCAGGATCTGGTTAATATTATCGTGTAATTCTTTACCAAGTTCCTCCCGTTCCTGTTCCTGGGCAGTAATTACGGCAGCGGTTATCTCCTGTTGCCGGATGAGCCTTTCTGAAGACAGTTTCATTTCAAGTTCTACCTGTTCTGTAATATTGGTGACAATTGCCAGGCTGGCTTTTTGTCCATAATAATCTATAGATTGAAAGGTAATATCCATATAGCGGCTGGCACCGGATTTAGTTTCGTGTTGCCAAACCGCATTGTAGGTATAATTTTTATTTACCAGCAGGTTCACCGCCAGGTCGCGGATTTCTTCGTTGGCATTTTTTACAGAAAGATCGGCCACACGCATCAATAAGAATTCATCGCGGGAATATCCATATTCTGAAATTGCTGCATCATTTACTTCCAGTATAGAAAGATCTTCGGGATTCCAGATGAAGATCGACGATGGATTATTATTGAACAGGTTCCGGTATTTTTCTTCAGATGACCGTACCATATCCAGTGCTTCTTTTTCTTTGGTAATGTCGGTTTGGATGGCAAAAAAATTGACCACTTTGCCTGTCTCATCAAACTGGGGCTGGCATTGAATCCTGATCCAGTATTTACGACCCGATTTATTATAATTTAAAATATCACATTCAAAAGCCTCTATTCTTTTTATCTTTTGACGCATAAAGCGTTTCATGATAGGATTCGTTTCTGGCCCCTGCAGCAGATCACCAGGCACCTTGCCTCTGGCTTCCTCTGGCGAATAACCCGTAATATTGGAAAAGGCCTGGTTTACCCAGGTAATCTTGCCATCAAGGTCAGTAATGATGACAGAATTCAATGTTTCCTTGGCTATAAACGACAACCGCTTTAATTCGTCCTGCACTCTTTTTTTATCCGTCACGTTTTGCATGGCTCCTATGAGCCGCAATGCCCGGCCCTCATCATTACGGATTACATAACCGCGGTCACTGATATGCATATAAGTACCATTACCATCCCGCACCCGGTATTCAATTTCAAATTTATCGATCGCAGGGTTTGTAATCACTTTTGCAACACCTGATTTTACTGATTCAAGATCATCAGGATGTATGCGGGCCTGCCAGGCATCTATGCTATATATTTCGCTGCTTGAATCGCCCCCGAAAACTTTAGTCCAGCTCTCCGGATTACGATACACATGATTGTGCTCCACATCCCAATCCCATACCATATCATTGGTAGCACGCGCTATGAGGTCGTACCGCTCATTACTTAATCGTAAAGATTCAGAAATTCTTTTTCGCTCAATACTATACAGGATGGTCTTATTTAATAACTTTTCACCGATCTCCCCTTTGAGTAGGTAGTCCTGTGCACCACTGTTAATGGCATCCAGGGCCAGGTTGGTATCCGCCATTCCCGTTAAAATGATGATAGGAATACTTGGACGGAACTCCTGCAGCTTATTAAAACTGTCTAATCCAAAACTGTCCGGCAGGGTCAGATCCAGCAGAACCAGGTCTATTGTATTTTCTGCAATGACTGTGAAAGCTTTCGCCAGGTTATTTACGACCACCAGGTTATCCAGGTTAAGCCCGGAGGAGTAAAGCACTTCAGTGAGTAATATTACATCACCTTCATTGTCTTCAATGATCAAAATCTTTATCGGGATATTTCCGTGTGTCATACTAAGTTGGTGATTTGCCCTGCTACCGGTTGTGGTTTGCTGATGCTGAAATGAAAAATGCTGCCATTCACGGATGCGGGGGTGATCCAAATCCTTCCGCCATATCCTTCTACTATCTTTTTACATATTGATAACCCGATTCCCGTTCCTTCAAATTCATTTTTGCTATGTAAACGCTGGAATATATTAAATACTTGTTCTGCTGAACCGGGAGGAATTCCTATTCCGTTATCTTCCACCTCGAACAACCATTCCTTTTCTTTTTCCTTTCCCCTGATTGTTATCACCGGTGCAGTTTCACCTTTATATTTTATGGCATTGCCTACCAGGTTCTGAACCAGGCTTATCATCTGCGACTTTTCTGCAATTACAGCCGGTAAGTTATCATATATCAATTTACCATTTGTGGAAGTAAGCTGGTCTTTAAAAACCAGTGCAACCGTTTTTAATACCTCTGTCATGTCAACAGGGATACGGGCACCGGACTTCAAGCCCGCTCTTGAATATTCAAGCAGGTCATTGATCAGGTTTTTCATCCTGCCCGCACCGTCTACTGCATAATGAATATACTGTTGCGCTTTTTCATCCAGTTGCCCTTCATATTTCTGTGACAATAACTGCATAAAACTGCTTATCATTCTTAGCGGCTCCTGTAAATCATGTGAAGCCACGTAAGCAAATCTTTCCAGTTCCACGTTAGAGGAAGAAAGTCTGGAAGCGCGCACTTCAAGTGTTTCATTAAGCTGCTGCAATAATCTTTCCGACTCTTTGCGTTGGCTGATATCACGTTGGTTCAACACGGCAGTTTCCACACCGGGCACATCAAAGAGATTGGTAATGGTACCTTCTACCCACAGATTACTTCCATCTTTCCTGACTACCCGGTACTCATAGGTGAATGGCACACCGGGGTTTTCGACCATATTTTCAAATGCTTTTATCAAACGCGGAAGATCTTCCGGATATACATGCAACCCCATCCGGTCGCCCATTATTTCATCAGGCCTTAAGCCCATCATATCAAATAATGCGGGGCTGGCATACACGATTTCCCTTGCCTGGTTTACCTGCAATATGAGGTCACCACTGTATTCGATCAGCGATTGAAAACGAAGGTCTTTTCTTTTAATCGACTCCTCCAGCAACTTCTTATTGGTAATGTCGTGAAAGGTTCCGATCATTTTAAGGTTTCGTCCTGCTGCATTACGCAGTACCACTCCCTGGCAATACATATACTTGAGCTGGCCATCATGGGCCAATATCCTGATCTCTTCGTTAAAAGGCTCGCCGGTTTTAAAAGAATGGGAAAGTGTTTTTTCTACCAATTGCAGGTCTCCGGGGTACAGGAATTCGAAGCCTAAATCTTTAGAGGGTGTAGCCCTGCCCGGCTGTAACCCGAGAAGCCGGTAAAGTTCGTCGGACCAGGCCACCCGGTCATTAGGAATATCCCACTCCCAACTACCCATATTCGAAATACTTTCAGCCAGTTTCAATAATTGCCGCTCTGCAGAAATTTTAAGCAAGGCATTTTCTTCACCCGTTATATCAATACATGTTAATGATAAAAAACGGACTTCAAATTCTTCCAGCACAGGCATTACTGTCAATTGAAATGTGATATTGGGCAGATGGTATTTAAACTTTGTAGATGCACCTTTTAACGCCAGGCTGAAAACAGTATCCAGGGCAATTTTTTGTTCAGGAGTTATAAAATTGAGAATAGAGGAACGGACCTTTAATTCCTTCCCGGTAAATTTAAGCGCAGCCCGGTACGCCACATTATTAAATACAACAATATCCAAGGAAGTATCTACAAGTATAAATACCTCAAGGGTACTGCCGATAAAAAGATCCAGAAGTTGCGGGGAAGAATAGGTACCAGGCGAAGCTTGGTTCAATGGTTGTTTGGTTTTTAGGATCAAATCAGACAAAATTATATAGGTACTTACAAAAGTAAATTTTCTTTATTAATGTAATAATGTAATAATGCCTCTTTTATTGCTTAATTTATTAAGTTTGTCTACACATATGAAGTTCTGTTTTATAAAATGTAACGATGTAGCGTGTTCTTTTAATAATAATAGAATATCTTCTAAGTTCTCCTTAACCTTCACTGTATGAAAAAATTTTTATTGATAGACGATCATGTAGTGGTTAGATCCGGAATAAAGATTTTACTCTCAGAAATTTACAAAACGTCAGAAATTGATGAAGCCTTTGATGGCGACAGCGCCCTGGAAAAGGTTAAACAAAATACTTATGACCTGGTGATGCTGGATATCCAGATGCCGAAGACCGATACCTTTGGCCTGATGGAATATTTCCGTGTTAAATATCCTGCACTTAAAGTATTGGTATTCTCCATGAGCCCGGAAAATATTTATGCCAAAAGATTCCTGAAAGCAGGAGCTAAAGGATTTCTTAGCAAAGATGCACCCCTGGAAGAAATCAAAAAAGCCATTAACCTGGTGTTAAATGATAAAAGGTATATCAGTGAAACATTAATGGATACGCTCGCGGATGGAAGCGGCAAAGAAGGAGATGGAAACCTGTTTAATACTTTATCTGCCAGGGAATTTGAAATTGTATCTCTACTGTTAACCGGGCAGACAATCAGTCAGATAGGAAACACCCTGCATTTACAGGTTTCCACCATTGGTACACACAAAGCCCGGATTTTCGAAAAACTGAAAGTGACAAACATCCTGGAACTGAAAGAACTGGCCACCACTTATAATTTATAACTCCACTATCAGCGTCGCCCGAACCTTTTCCTCCTTTATTGTTACCCCTTTTTATGTCTCATTTGTTAATGTTTCACTTTTTTATTATATAGAAAACCCTGTAATAAAAGATTGGAATCAAAATTGTAAAATCTGCCGGAGTATCGCAAAATTGAGTTTAAACCATAATAAATCAGAAAATTATATCCCCTTTTTAAACCCTATATAAAATTATGACCAGTACTGCTAAAGGACCAACAATTTTATATGTGGATGATGATGCCGATGACCGCATGCTGTTGGTGGAAGCCATTACAGAGGCCGACCCACAATATGTAGTTGAAACGGCTGAAAATGGTTTAGCGGCAATGGATGTGTTACAGAGCTATTCTACCCTGCCTTGTTTGGTTATACTTGACTTAAATATGCCCGGACAGGATGGTAAAGAGGTAATTAAACAACTGAAAGCAAGCAATCATTTTAGTAAGTTAAAGATTGTAGTATTCACTACCTCCTCCAGCCCGGAAGATAAAAAAGAATGTGCCAGTTTTGGCGTGGACATGATTACAAAGCCTTTAAGCTATAAAGAGTTAGAAAATATTGCTAAAATATTAATTACTTATTGTAACAAATAACACTTGCGGTGTCATGCTGCTTCTCCTGGCAGCAATGCCTGTAAATTGGTAAAACTCTTAAAATTACCCATCTTGTGTCAACTTATCACTGCATAGGAATACTCCTTATGCGGGTCCCGATCTTAATTATTTATGGCAACAGAAGCACAACTTAAAAAACTTTTCCCCTCCCTGGAAGAGGGACTATATGAGGAAATGATAGCTCATGGTACCATCCGGGAAGTTAAAGCAGGTGACATATTATTAAAGGTGGGACAGACTATCCGCTCCACGATGTTGATATTAGATGGACTGGTTAAGCTGTACCGGGAGGATAATGAGGGAAAGGAATTTTTTATCTATCATATCAGTCCTGGCCAGGCCTGTTCTCTGTCTCTTGTTTGTGCGGCTAAGCATGAAACCAGCGAAATGCTGGCTATTGCATTAACAGATGCCACCCTTTTTGAATTACCACTGGAGCTTATGGATCTTTGGATGAGTAAATATAAATCGTGGTACCAGTTTGTTATACTCACCTACCGGAATCGTTTCGAAGAACTATTAAAAACCATTGATGCAATTGCTTTCTCTAACCTTGACCAGAGGCTCAGTTATTACCTGCAGAAGCAGGTTGAAAAACTGGGAAGCCAGTTAAGGATTACACACCAGGATATTGCCAATGACCTTAACTCTTCACGTGAAGTTATCAGCCGGTTGTTAAAAAAAATGGAAGCCCGTGGCACATTGGTTATCCACCGCAACTCACTTGAATGGCTGGGAGAAGCAGTCTGAGATTTATCACCCCACACTAAAATATTCAATCTTACCGCTTAGGCAGGTGTGACTAATATCACGCTTTGCTGCTTTATATTACTTCACTTTTGTATAAATTATACGAATCATGGGATATATAGCTGCATTGTTTATCGGAATTTCACTCGGACTAATAGGTGGAGGTGGTTCTATACTCACTGTACCGGTGTTAGTGTACCTGTTTGGCCTCTCGCCAATTATAGCCACATCGTATTCTCTTTTTATTGTAGGCTCCACCAGCCTGGTAGGGGCTTATAACAATTACCGCAAAGGGCTTGTACATCTTAAAACCGCACTTTTATTTGGTCTCAGCTCCATCACTACCGTTTTTATTACACGCAGATTTATATTACCTGCTATTCCTCCTTCGTTTGGATACCTCGGCCAAATTGAAATAACCAAGGGCCTCGTGACCATGATTTTATTCGCCATTTTAATGGTAGCAGCTTCTATAGCCATGATCAGGGGTAAAGAACCTTCCCAGGCAGCAACCCTGATTGCCCCGGGCGAAAAATTTTTAGGTAAATTGCTAATATACGGGATAGGTATTGGGATCATTACAGGTTTACTGGGAGCGGGTGGAGGATTCCTGCTGATTCCTACCCTGGTACTGATTGTTAAGTTGCCGATGAAAACCGCTATAGGCACTTCTTTACTCATCATTGCTCTAAACTCGCTGATTGGATTTACCGGCGACCTGGGACATATTTTCATAGACTGGAAATTTTTACTGACGATGACTGCTATCGCCATCTTAGGAATAATTATTGGTGGAATGCTTAATAAGCGGATAGCCGGAAGTAAACTAAAAAAAGGATTCGGATGGTTTGTCTTGGTAATGGGCATTTATATTATTGCCAAAGAAACTATCCTGAAAGCAGCATAAAAAATTATAACTAATAAATGAAATACTATGAAACCAATTGAGCAACCCAGTTATGTAGATGTCAGAACACCTGAAGAATTTGCTGAAGGGCATATAGACAATGCGATAAATATTCCGCTCGACCAGGTTCCGCACCGGGTAAGTGAATTTAAAGACCTTCCTAAACCGGTTGTAGTGTATTGCCGCAGCGGAAACAGGAGTGGAATGGCAAAAACAATCTTACAACAAAATGGAATCAATGAAGTGGAAAACGGAGGCGGTTTAGATGAATTGCAGGCTCTGCTCAGGAATCAATAAACAGGCTGGTTAAAACAGGTTCCAATAAACGTATTCTTTTACAGTTTAAATACGCGATATGAAAAAGCACATAAAAGAAAATTGGCCGGCGGCTTTACTATTCCTGCTTTTCAGCCTCTTTGTGTTATATGAAATCAGTAAAAGAAATCCCATAAATAATGAAATGGTAACTGCTTCCAAACCTGTGCTGTGGGAACATCCAAATTTGTATACAGACAATGTTACGGTTGGTGAAAAAAGGAAAATGATTATTTACGGTAAAGACCTTATAGCCAATACCGCAGCATACTTAGGCCCTAAAGGATCAGTAGCCCGGATCAGTAATGGTATGAATTGCCAGAACTGTCACCTGGATGCCGGCAGCAGGGATTGGGGTAACAACTATGGTGCTGTATCTTCTACCTATCCTAAAATGAGAGGCCGTAGTGGCATGGTAGAAGATATTCCAAAGCGTGTAAATGATTGCCTGGAAAGAAGCCTGAACGGCAAAGCGCTTAACCCTCAAAGCCATGAAATGCTTAGCATAGTAGCTTATATGAATTGGTTAGGACAGGATGTAAAGAAAGGTGTGAAACCTGAAGGAACAGGGATAGAGGATTTACCTTACCTCGATCGCCCTGCTAGTCCGGAAAAAGGAAGCCTTGTATACGTACAGACATGTCAACGTTGCCACGGTGTAAACGGGGAAGGCATTAAAAACCCTGGTGATGTTACTTATCAATACCCGCCTTTATGGGGAGATAACAGTTATAATAATGGGGCAGGATTGTACCGGATATCCAGGTTTGCAGGTTTTGTAAAAAACAATATGCCTTTCGACCAGGCTACTTACCGCCACCCCGTTCTTTCTGATGAGCAAGCCTGGGATGTAGCTGCTTATGTAAACAGCCAGCCACACCCGGTTTTGCAAACCAGTGGTGATTACCCGGATCTGACCAAAAAGCCGGTAGACAGTCCGCAAGGCCCGTATGCTGATAGCTTTAATGAGCAACAACATAAATATGGCCCGTTCAAACCTATAGAACAGGAAAGAAAAAATAATAAAGCCGCAAAAGGCCACTCCGCCTCAGGGAGCCTGTAGATTATATTCAACCGGCATCTAAGTGATATTTATCACGTTAAAAATCTTTGCCTTTGTGCAACTTTGCCATTCTAATTTAAATTGTATCTATGATCGAATTTATCAAACAGCCCTGGACCTGGTACGTGGCAGGGGCTATTATCGGGCTGATAGTCCCCGCATTACTCATCCTTGGTAATAAACCCTTTGGCATTTCATCTAATTTAAGACATATATGTGCCGCCTGTATGCCTTACAATATTCCATTCTTCAAGTATGACTGGAAAAAAGAAATCTGGAATCTTTTCTTCGTGGCAGGAATTTTAATCGGTGGATTCATAGCTGCGCAATATTTAATGAATCCTGAAAATATAATTGTTGATCCACGATTGTTAGGGGAATTAAAAACCTATGGAATCACAGATACATCAACCCTGTTACCAAATGAAATATTCAGTTGGCAAAGCCTGTTTACACTTAGAGGATTTATTTTGTTAGTTGGGGGTGGTTTCCTTGTAGGCTTTGGAACCCGCTATGCCGGTGGTTGTACGAGTGGTCATGCTATTATGGGATTGAGTAACCTGCAAGTGCCTTCGCTTATTGCCACGATGAGTTTTATGGCCGGTGGCTTTATTATGGCTAACCTGTTTCTTCCATACATTTTAAAATTATAATGATAAATCTGACTGATAAACACCAGGACGAAAAACGGGTGTCCATAAATCTTAATACAGACTACGAAGTTTCACCGGCGGGCCAAACCGTTTCGACGGAACCATGGTGGCTTAATTTTAAATACCTGCTGGTCGGGGTAATATTCGGGATTGTATTTGTAAAAGCAGAAGTGATTTCGTGGTTCAGAATCCAGGAGATGTTCCGTTTACAAAGCTTTCATATGTATGGGGTGATAGGAACTGCTGTGGTGGTAGGAATGATCTCTGTGGCAATAATCAAAAAATTCAAGATAAAAACCCTCTCCGGTGAAAGCATTATTTTTCATCCAAAGAAATTCAATAAAGGCCAGGTAATTGGCGGTTTGATCTTTGGCCTGGGATGGGCTATGACTGGTGCATGCCCGGGTCCGCTGTTTGCTGAAATAGGCACAGGTGCATTAGTAGTCACTGTCATACTGTTAAGCGCTATTGCCGGCACCTGGACTTATGGATTTTTACGGGAAAGGTTACCCCATTAAGCCTATCAGCCTATTCACGAGTATCTGCAGGAGTATTTTTGGAATCTATATTCAATGCCTGGTAAACAGGGCAGGAGCCAACGGCACTGGTGGTGAGAAAAACACCTGAAAGCACCAGGATAGCTTGCGCTGTAGTAGAATGCCGGGCTTTTTTTGCAAATTTACTCACCAGGATGGTAGCTATTACAGAACGGATAACCCTGTCTGCAATCCCCATGTTTTGTTGTAGTTTCATAACACTTTTAAATAACAGCAGCAAATACAATACCCTTAATTATATGTGATAACAATCACGGAAAAGAAATAAATATTGTAGCACCTTTGCTCTATAAATTATATCAATATGCAGATAAAACAATTTGAAGATAAAAATCTGAGTCACTTCAGTTATGCTGTGTTAAGTGATTGCGCCAAAGAAATAACATTAATTGATCCCGCACGTAATATCCAGCCCTACCTTGATTTTGCCAGTAAGCATGAGGCGAAAATTACAGGTGTAATTGAGACCCACCCTCACGCTGATTTTGTAAGTGGCCACCTTGAATTGCATGAGAAGACAGGTGCGACCATTTACGCCAGCAAACTGGTTCATGCATTATACCCGCACGAGGCATTGGATGAAGGACAGTCTTTGCAATCAGGAAAGATAACTTTTAAGGCATTGAATACGCCGGGACATTCTCCTGACAGTATTAGCATTGTACTGGAGCATGAGGGGATTCAAAAAGCTGTATTTACCGGGGATACGTTGTTCATTGGAGATTGTGGCAGGCCCGACTTACGTGAAGGTGCAGGCAAGATCAAAACTTCACGTGAGGAACTTGCAAAGCAGATGTATCATTCGCTGCGTGATAAATTAATGCCTCTTAATGAAGAAGCCCTGGTATATCCTGCCCATGGCGCCGGTACTTTATGCGGCAAAAATTTAAGCAAAGACAGCAGCAGCACAATAGGAAAAGAAAAACAAACCAACTGGAGTTTGCAGGAGGCAACAGAAGAGGAATTCATAAAGAGCCTGCTCGCCGATCAGCCTTTTGTTCCGCATTACTTTTCTTTTGATGTGGAATTAAACCGGAAAGGCGCCGCCCCTATGAATGCAAATATTTCAAAAGTATCAATAGAGGAAAATATTACACCCAATACAGGTTTATGGATAGTTGATGTCAGAAAAGAAGAAGATTTTAAAAATGGGCATTTACCCCACTCCGTGAACCTTATGGAAAAAGGAAAGTTTGAAACCTGGTTAGGAAGTATCATCCGCCCAGGTGAAAAATTTTACCTCGTCGGCGAAGACAGGGAACAGTTAGTAAGGATGCTTGAAAGAGTAGCCTCGATTGGCTACGAAACTGCAGTAGAGAAAGCATTTGTGGTTGCAGATACCGCTGTTAAGGAAGCACAACTCGATATAGCTGCCTTTAAAGCACACCCGGAAGATTTCACCATTGTGGATGTGAGAAATACCGCTGAAGTAAAAACAAAAAAAATATTTGAGCACAGTTTATCTATCCCATTGGCCGAAGTAAGAGAGAGAGTGGATGAGATTCCAACAGGTAAACCCATAGTGGTTCATTGTGCCGGCGGATACCGTAGTGCGGCTGCCAGCTCCCTGATACACGCCGGTCTTAACGGCAATGTGAAAGTTTTTGACCTGGGAGAAGCCATCAAAGATTTTTCTTAAAATGATTGGGTTACCTGCATAAAGCCATGCTGTAAAGGTGTGGCTTTTTTATTGACCTGCAGTTCTTATTTAGGTGGTTAAAACGTC
>JBKJUT010000261.1:0-4188 GCA_046590515.1 Ferruginibacter sp. | reverse complement strand
TCCCGCCACAACCAGGATGGCATTGGCAGGGGTATAATGTTTGAAAAAAAACTGTTTTACCTCTTCCAGGGTAGCATCTTCCACGTGCTTTAATTCCTTACCGATGGTCATCCATTTGTAGGGATGTGTAGTGTAAGCAAGCTCTCGCAATTTATGCCACACATCGCCATAGGGTTTATTGATATAATGTTCCTTAAACTCTTCAATAACTACTTTACGTTGCACCTGCAGACTTTTCTTTTTAAATGCCAGGCTCAGCATCCGGTCGCTTTCCAGCCAAAATGCTGTTTCCAGGTTTTCAGCCGGCAACTGGCAATAGTAATTTGTGAGGTCGTTGGTAGTATAAGCATTATTCTCGCCCCCAGCTACCTGGAGGGGTTCGTCATATACCGGGATGTTTTTGCTGCCGCCAAACATCAGGTGTTCAAAAAGGTGGGCAAATCCTGTCCTTGCCGGGTCTTCATCCCGCGCCCCCACATCATATAATACATTTACCACCGCCATTGGGGTGCTGTTGTCTTCGTGTACCAATACCCTTAACCCATTTGATAAGGTGAATCTTTCATATTGAATCATGCCGCAAAGTTAAGGAGTGCCAATCCACTAAAAGCTATAAAATACTTTCAGGCCTCAGGCTGAGTTCCAGCAGTTTACCTTTTCGTAATACAATTACTTTTATAGATTGGTTGGTGACCTGTAAGAGATTTTTATATTGCTGTATATTCCTGCTCACGTTGTTGGCCACCCCTACCACTTCATCATCTACCTGCAGACCGGCTTTTTCTGCGGGGGAATTTTCAATGACGTCCAATACCTGGATCTTTCCATCTATGTCATAAATGCCAAGACCTGTATAGGCATAATCGAAGGGATCATCAAAATGCGTGTTGGGTAAAAGGTGAATTTCCCGTTTAGCATAATTAAGGGTGAGATTAAAGCGGCGCAGGAGTTCATTCCCTACCAGGCCCCCCGTAAACGGATAAGAGGTAACATTGTAATTGTCCTGGTAAAGATAAGTAGGCACCTTCTTAAATTTGTACGGCCCTATTTTCACTTCCCGCACTACGGTCAAACGCATTTCAAGCCGGCCCAGCATCCCTTCGGCCTGGGTTAACACCGGTTTCCGGCGGGATAATAATACAGAACTGTCTGCAGCAAACCGTTCACTCATTAAAAAGCAAAGACCAGCTCCGGTATCAAAATAAAAGTTGAAATTCATCCGTTTCCGGTCACGGATGGTCATTTGTACGACAGGAATAAAAGTTAATTGTGGATGCAGAATAAATCCACCCTGGGGGTATTTAAAATGGACAGGCGAATAGACCCGGATCTCCATCAGGTCGAAATCGGCCTGTACAATATATCGCCTCAGGAAATTAAACCCGATGATGCCATCAATCTTTTCACCATATACACTGGTAAGTATCTGGTAATTGTTTACATGAAAATTAAGGTGAGGAACAGACAAGCCGGGAAGATGCAAAGTTTTATCAAAAACAAAATCTACTTTACGGATACCGCCAATTCCGGTGATGATAGTATCTGTTTGCCGGGTTGGTATGGAATGATCAGTGCACGTGGCTGAATCCAGTGATATTCCGCCACTACCTGTATCAAGTATAAAGTTCAGGCTATCCGGCACATTCCCGAACACAGCTTTTATCACTATCACCCCGCCACTGAATACTTTAAATGGAAAACGGGTCAATGGGATCTGAGCAGAAAGGTTTGGTTTTAATTCCTGTGCCTGTACAGCGCTGCATAGTAATATAAAGATTGTGAAGCATTTAATATTATTCATAAGCTGGAATTCCAATATACAACCTAATCAAGTTAATTTTGTTATGTAAATCAAATTGCCGCCAGTTTAACGGCAATAAATACAGTTGAAAAATATGGATCTGACCTCCCTGTTAAAAAAGGCTATGAATTTTGAATTCCTCTCTGTGGAGGAAGGGGTTTATTTATTTAAAAACGCTGCATTGGCCGACCTGATGTTCGTAGCAGATGAACTTAGAAAAATACATGTGCCTCATGGGAAGGTTACCTGGCAGATAGACCGGAATGTAAATACTACCAATGTGTGTATAGCCAATTGCAAGTTTTGCAATTTTTACCGGATACCTGGCCACAAAGACGCTTACATTACCGATATACAGACCTATAAGACAAAAATTGAGGAGACATTAAAATTCGGCGGCGACCAGCTGTTATTACAGGGAGGTCACCATCCTGAACTCGGCTTATCATTTTACGTAAACCTGTTCAGGGAATTAAAAAGTTTATATCCTGACCTGAAATTACATACCCTCGGGCCACCGGAAATAGCGCATATCACCAAGTTAGAAAAGAGTACCCACCGTGAAGTTTTGATAGCTTTAAAGGAAGCAGGCATGGACAGTTTGCCTGGTGCAGGGGCAGAAATACTTACAGACAGGGTACGGCGCCTGATCAGTAAAGGAAAATGTGGCGCCCAGGAATGGCTGGATATTATGCATGAAGCACATAAATTAGGAATTACCACTTCCGCCACCATGATGTTCGGTCATGTAGAAACCCTGGAAGAACGGTTTGAACACCTTGTAAAATTAAGGGAAGTACAAAGCCGCAAACCTGAAGGAGCTAAAGGATTTTTAGCTTTTATCCCCTGGACATTCCAGGATGCCGATACATTACTGGCCAGAATCCGGGGTGTACATAACCTGACCACACCTGAAGAATATATCCGGATGATTGCTTTAAGCCGGATCATGTTGCCAAATATCATAAATATCCAGGCAAGCTGGCTGACTGTAGGTAAACCGGTTGCCCAGGTTTGTTTACGAGCCGGCGCAAATGATTTCGGCAGCATTATGATCGAGGAGAATGTAGTGAGTGCAGCCGGCGCTCCACATCGCTTTACCAGCACCACTATACAGGAGTCTATTCAGGAGGCGGGTTTTGAACCTCAATTACGCAACCAGCAATATGAATGGAGAGCACTGCCACAGATGGAAGAACAGGTAATCGATTATTAATTTATTCCCATAAAAAAAAGCTGCCCGTTATGGACAGCTCTTACTGGATAATTATAATTCTTAAACAAAAACTCCTTATTTAGGCATTACCACACCATCAATAACGTGGGTAACTCCATTACTGGAAACTACATCAGCTATTGTTACGTGAGCGCCATTGATCATAACCATACCGTCTTTTACAGTAACCATAAGGTCCTGGCCTTGAACAGTCTTTAATTTTTGACCATCTTTCAGATCGCTGGCCATTAATTTACCTGGTACTACGTGGTAGGTCAGAATTTTAGCAAGATCTGCTTTCTTCTCAGGCTTCATTAATTCATCAAGGGCACTCTTAGGCACCTTGTTAAATGCTTCGTTTGTAGGTGCAAAAACTGTAAACGGACCAGTACCGCTTAAAGTGGTAGCCAGGTCTGCTGCTGTTACTGCTGCCACCAGAGTAGTGTGGTCTGAAGAACCTGCTGCATTTTCTACAATATTTTTAGAAGCTACCATTTTAGCGCCTCCTACCATAACACCCTGCTCTTCTACTGGAGTATTAGTACTCATAGCAGTAGTGTCGGCTGTAACTACATCAGTGGAAGTCTCGGTTTTGCTATCTCCACAAGCTGTAAGCATTACAACTGAGATTGTAGCAACCATCATCCATGACAAAATGTTCTTTTTCATAAAAATTTTTTATATGTTGGTTAATTATGCCCTCATATACGATTTAAAGTTTTACATGGTTTTAAAATACCTTCTTATTTTAATGAGGGTGAAAATTCCAGCTTGTATTACAATAATTTTTAGGTACCCTCCGTTATAAGTAAAATATCCTATATGAATACCCTTCCAAATAACCAGGTACATCCTGTTCTATATTCTATTAAAATGTGGATCAATAAATTCAGGCAGCATCCTGAGATTTATCCTATAAAATATTATAAAAAAGGAAGGAAATTCAGGAGGAATGGTTATTCCGAACCTGTGAAATAAGCAGTTTGTTACGGAATTTACCTGTTCAAAAATTCCGAAAAAGCACGCTTGTAGTAATTACTGAGAGTTTGTATGTTTGTTTTGTCGTTATAAATCCAACTTTATGAAAAAAAATGAAACCCAAAGCTTTAAGCTAACCGTTGTAATGAAGGCTGTTTCCGAAGTGTTACACAGCTTGTTTTTCTCAGGTTCA
>JBKJUT010000321.1:0-3106 GCA_046590515.1 Ferruginibacter sp. | reverse complement strand
TATAAAGGCCAGCCGGTTCCTGATGGCACTTATTATGCGGTGATTAATTTTACCCTGGTAACAGGAAAAGTAGTGACGGTTAGAACAGATCTGACAGTTATCAGGTAATTAATAATTTATTTAGTCAAAAGGCCTTTCGTTATGAAGGGCCTTTTGTATTTTTTAGATTTAAAAACAGGAATATGCATATTGAAACTTTACGGGATTATATATTGAAAAAAGAAAATGTGGAAGAAGGATTTCCGTTTGGGCCGGATGTGTGGGTAGTTAAGGTGAATGGCAGGATGTTTATCCTGGTTCCACTCGATGAAGTTCCCCTGAGGTTTAACCTGAAATGTGAACCAGATATGGCAATATCCTTAAGAGAAGAATATCCTGAACATATTTTGCCAGGCTATCACATGAATAAAAAGAACTGGAATACCGTTGTGATGGGCGGCAGTATTCCACAGGTGCTGGTAAGAAAAATGATTGATGACAGTTATCAACTAGTGAAAAGCTTACCTGCTAAAAGATGAACTTACTACGAGCTCTTTTGATCCAGGAGTGTATTTGTAAAAACCTTCACCGGATTTAACCCCGAGTTTACCTGCCATCACCATATTAGACAGGAGTGGACAAGGAGCATATTTCTGGTTACCAAATCCGTCCTGTAATACTTTGAGAATACTGTGACATACGTCCAACCCGATAAAATCTGCAAGTTGTAAAGGACCCATCGGGTGGGCCATTCCTAATTTCATTACGCTGTCAATTTCCTCCACACCGGCTACTCCTTCAAATAAACTATAAATAGCTTCATTAATCATTGGCATCAATATGCGGTTGGCAATAAAACCAGGATAATCATTAACTGCGCAAGGAATTTTTTGCAGCTGCCTGCTTAATGAAACAATTATATCCGTAACGTCCTGCCGGGTTTCGTACCCATTAATGATTTCAACAAGTTTCATAACAGGAACCGGGTTCATGAAATGCATTCCTATAACGAGTTCTGGACGCTTGGTTACAGCAGCTATTTTTGTTATGGATATAGAAGAAGTATTGCTGGCGAGTATACAGCCTGCAGGTGCAGATTCATCCAGCAACCGGAAAATATTCAGTTTCAGATCAATGTTTTCGGTAGCAGCTTCCACTACCAGGTCGGCCTTTTCTACCCCGGCTGCAAGGTTATTTACCTTGGATATATTTTTTAAGGTACTTGCTTTTTGTTCTTCTGTCAGCGTGCCTTTTGCCACCTGCCTGTCCAGGTTTTTACCGATTGTAAGTACGGCTTTTTCCAGTTGGGAAGGGTTTACATCCACCAGGTTTACCGCGAACCCTGCCTGTGCAAACACGTGCGCGATGCCGTTACCCATTGTTCCGGCTCCAATTACAGAAATATTTTTGATCATATAAGTATCGTTTGTTTACAGCTGTGCAGCCCAGGAATTATTTAAATGCATTAATGCCGGTTACATCCATACCGGTAATCAATAAGTGTATGTCGTGGGTTCCTTCATAAGTGATCACACTTTCCAGGTTCATCATATGACGCATAACCGGGTATTCTCCGGTGATGCCCATTCCTCCAAGCATCTGGCGTGCATCCCGGCAGATGTTAGTGGCAATTTCACATGCATTTCTTTTAGCCATGCTCACTTGTTGTGGCGTTACTTTTCCTTCATTCATAAGCACGCCTAAACGCCAGTTAAGTAGTTGTGCCTTGGTGATTTCGGTTACCATCTCTGCCAGCTTTTTCTGTTGTAATTGAAAACCGCCGATGGGTTTCCCGAATTGTTCCCGCTCCAGGCTGTATTCCAGGGCGGTATGATAGCAATCCATTGCAGCACCGACAGCTCCCCAGGCAATGCCATAGCGGGCTTTGGTGAGGCATCCAAGCGGACCTTTCAATCCCTTGACATTTGGTAAAATGTTTTCTTTAGGCACTTTTACGTTATCAAATACCAACTCACCGGTAGCGCTTGCCCGCAGGCTCCATTTTCCATGGGTAGTTGGGGTGCTGAATCCTTCCATTCCTCTTTCTACAATTATTCCGCGGATATCACCTGAGTCATCTTTTGCCCACACCACAGCCACCTGGCTGAAGGGAGCATTGCTTATCCACATCTTGGCGCCATTAAGCGTTACGGTGCCATCCCCGTTATCTTTAAAATTAGTAAGCATACTGCTGGGATCACTCCCGGCATTCGGTTCCGTAAGTCCAAAGCAGCCCAGCCATTCACCACTGGCAAGCTTAGGAAGATATTTATTCCGTTGTGCTTCATTGCCATATTGGTATATAGGAAACATCACCAGGCTACCCTGCACACTGGCTGTACTTCTTACCCCGCTGTCGCCTCTTTCCAGTTCCTGCATCATAAGTCCATAACTGATATAATCCATGCCGCCACCGCCATATTGTGCAGGAATGGTAGGACCGAAACAGCCGATATCCCCAAGTTGCTTAACTATCTGTTGTGGAAATTCTGCCTTTTGCGCATACTCCTCAATGATAGGGGAGATATCTTTCTTCACATATGCCCGTACACTTTCCCTTACCAGTTTGTGCTCTTCTGTTAATAGCTCATCAACATTAAAATAATCCGGGGATTGAAAATTGTCAGTTTTAGCTGCCATAATTATTTGTTTTCTAACAGGTCTGTAACGCAAGTAATTGCTCTCGCGGTTTTATTATCTGATTCCCGCAAATATACTTCATTGAGAGGCTGCCGTGCGAAAATTGTTGTACTTTTCAGTCATCCTTTTTATATAAAATATCACCTGTATCATCCCATGAGTAGTGCACCCTTTTCTTTCCTGGCCCTGGGCGATAGTTATACCATAGGTGAACAGGTGCCGCTGGCGGGAAGTTTTCCTTACCAGGCGGTTCAATTATTGCGCGATGCGGGTTTTCATTTTTCTGCACCGGAGATTATTGCCAAAACCGGCTGGACGTCGGATGAATTACTGGAAGCTGTAAATTATACCCACCTGTTACCAAAATATGATATTGTTACATTGCTGGTAGGCGTTAATAACCAATATCGAGGTTGGCCTGCCGGCCGGTTTTCTGATGATTTTGAAGAATTGCTTAACTAGGCCATATCATTGGTGGAAATGCCCG
>JBKJUT010000315.1:0-8402 GCA_046590515.1 Ferruginibacter sp. | reverse complement strand
GGCAGAAGTAGAGGTAATGAGTAGCCCATTGGAATTCAATAGCAGGCTACCGGTACCGCCTAACTGCGCAGCAGTACCGCTTATAACAAACGGGCCACTTGTAGTTTGAGTAAGTGAGCCTGTACCGGTAATTCCATCCCTGAATATTTTATTGCCTGCATTTACAAAGGTAATGTTGGCATTGGCTTCAAATATACCATTGAAGGTAGTCGGGTTTGCAGAACCAGGTTGTAATGACGGAGCGGTGGATAACCGGAAAACCGGAGCCACACCTGCTACCGCACCTGGAAAGTAAATAGCATTTGAAGATTGAAATACATCAGTGGTGTTCCATTCAAACACCGAAGCTGAATTATAATTCACGGTAGCACCGGAGATATTATTATTGGCCAGGGGACTATAACCCGGCGCTGAACCGCCATTTCCGATTGTTATTTTTCCACCCGTCGCCACATTTATGAGCGGGCCGCCAGAATAAGAGAAAGTAAGTGCATAAGAGGTGGTAGTGGTCATAATTTTCATTATTCCACCGGCGAGAATGTCCACATCATTACCTGGCCCATTATAAATAGCCAAAGAACCTCCCGGAGAAACTGTGAGGGTGCCACCGATAATCACTTCATCCATGTTTACTGCTGTAGCAATGTCCACAATATGACCTGCCCTGATGTTAATCTGGGCCGACAGTTTATCCGGCGCCACAGCGGCTGTTACCCAATTGGTAGCACCGTCAGCCGATGATTCCCAGGTTAGTGCATTAGACCATTGGCCCGAAGTCCTTGAACGGAAATAATGGGTTGAAGTTGATGAAGCAGCCAGGGTAGTAGCATTGGCTAACCCTGGCCCTGTTTTATAACACGGTACAGATACATTATATTCAAAGGCATAAAAATAGTAAGTAGTAAGAGGATTTAATCCTGTAACAGTAGATGTATTGCCTGTAGAACCCGGCCCACCTGCTGACCCATTAAATATAACAAAGCCGGATCCTATTGCTGAACCGGCTCCGAATGAGGAACTGGCAGTATAGGAAGTACCGCTGAGCGGACCGGGATTGGTATTGGAGGTGCTGGCAATAATAAGCACACCACCTGTGCCGTCTCCCCGGGTAAAGTTAATATCAGCCTGGGTAGAGAGTACGTTATTAACTGATGTAATCACAGCCTGGGTGGATGGCTGGGTACAACTGCTTCCAGCCGTTGCCGTTATACTAAAGTTATCTATGCCAAGGGCCTGGCCGTTGGTAGAACCCCCGTTACCGGTGAGGGTCCATTTCAAATAATAATCACCTGAGGGTGGCAGGTAAATACCGTTAATTGAAACGATTTTATTTATAGTGGTGGGCGGGTTATTAATGATTGTATTGGTAGCATCGGCTGTATAAGACTGGTCGCCGGCAGGTGCAGCAGTGGCAGGATTTGGTGAACTCCCATGAAAAAATGTCCAGTCCCAGGCACGGCTGCCCGACCTGTATTTTTCATAATCAAACGTGATATCGAATGCAGAAATTACAGATGAAGTGTTATTGGTGATTTTTAAATAAACTGACCGGGGGGAAGTAAAACCTCCTGAATTTAAAATCCCCAGCGACCGGTCGGTAGCCGAAGCATTAACGCCGTTACCAAAATTGTAAATACCTGCAGCGGACGTACTTGTTAAAGCTCCCGTTCCTGTAGTGCCAGCAGATTGACTAACCATCAGTCCCGCTACATTCCAGTCTGCCCCATCTGCCCGGAATCCTGCAGGAATAAGAGCAGTAGCAGAATTACCCATACCATCGAAATTTTCCGTAAAAGCAGTACCCGTAGCCGTTATACTCAACTGCGCATAACTTTTATGAGTAACTGATAATAAAAACGAAAATATACTGATCAATAAAAACTTCTTCATACGCTCAAAATTATTCCTGCCACTATAGTAACCAGGGAAACAATCAATAAAGTTATCATTTTCCCGGCCTAATCATGGCTATGTGCAAATAATACCTGCTGAGGTTATTAAGGGATTATTATCCTGTGCTTTGAGGTAAATTCAGTACCATTCAAAAATAAATGATATACACCGGCGGGGATATTAGCCGGTAAGGTGACAGTTTTATTTCCCCCATTATAAGATATAGAAGACTGGTACACAGACTGCCCTGCCGCATTATACACCATTACCTGGTAACTGGCCGGGGGTACATGATCCATAACAAGATTAACCTGCCTGTTAATAACAGGGTTAGGCACAATGGAAATGGCAGGTGCTGCTTTTTCCGTTTCGATTGTTGATCTACGCGTGAAAACGAGATAAAAGCGGTTTGATGAAGCGGAACCTGCTGCGGAAGTAACTGCAAAGTCGACTCCCGTCGTATCAGATAAACTGATCTCTGTCTGCTGATTTAAATACCGGTCAACCAGGTAGCCTGTCATTCCATACACCTGCAGGTTTACCGGTGCAAACTGTAAACGGTACCCCTGGTTTTTTAGCTGTCCCAGTTCATAGAATAAAGTATCGCCGGGCTGCAGTACGGAGCGTTTATCAACTACCAGGGATTTGTTTTCCCTGGACAAGGCAATGCTTTCCGTACCATTATAAAACTTCACGGCATCAAGTGCGTCTACCCTATCGCTGAAAAATCTTGAAAACTGGGTCTGCACCCCGTCTAGTTGCACTGTGCCGCTACCCGTAACTACATATAAAGATGCATACAATCGTTGGTCGGTGAACGTTGGTACACCTGGCCTGTTTACCAGGTTATAATTGCCGGCTTTGGCAGATTCATTAAAAGTAACTGTGCCACCGGTGGAAACAGATTTTACAAAAAAGGCCTGGCCCGATTGAATAAACTTAGTGGTAGCTCCATAATTACCACCTACAGGAGTTACATCATAGGTGCCCCCGTTACGGGTGAGGGTACGGTAACCGCCATAGCCATATGCTGATGGTGAAGTAGTGAGGTTTGGATCCCAGATATAAAATATATCCTGGATATCCGGAGAACGGTTTATTAAGGTAAGGTCGACAGGAGAGGCCAATGGATTTCCTACGGATTCAAATTTTCCGGGAAGTACTGTAGTAACAGGAGCAGGATCGCTGGCCGTACCATATATTTTACCGGTAGTACGCAATGTAACTGCCGTCGGTGCTGCCAGGGAAGTAGTTACGCTGCGGTCTCCTCGTACGAATAACATATAACCTTTGGAATTAGAAATCAATTGGGAGGTACCACTTACCCCAACCCATAAATTAGAATTAGGATCATACGTTTTTAGCGAAGGGAGATTTGTACTAATGTCAAAGCCAGTGCCCGTACCAGTGATTAAAGTACCAAAACCAGGTCTTGCATTTGCCATAGGGATATTACCTTCCTGCCAGGCTGCATTGATAGTCTGCGCCGGTGCCACAGGAGCCGATAAGAATTGCCAGGCCTTTGAATGAGAAGGTATAAACCGTTCTACCGTAAACCTGCCCACTCCGTAATTTAGTATGGCTGAACCTGGTAACTGCCCTACCCGGGCCGTGTTGGTGATATCCGAAAGTAATACAATAGAATCATTAAGATTAGTTACAGAAGCCGTTCCGGCCGTAAACAGGCTAGCTAAGCGGATAGCGTTATTTATTGATAATCCGGTGGTATTATTATTCGTAAAATTATTAAAACTAATAGAAGTGTTTGAAGTAACTGCCTGGGCAGTGCTGCCGGCAAACAATACCGTTCCTCCATTATGTGCAAAGGTATTGGCCCCGGATTTTATAAAATTCCCCAGAACAGTTAGTACACCGGATGATGCAGTTTTTGTACCAGTACCTGATAGAAGAAGGTTCATATAACTCACCGGGTTAGTGATCGTTTGTGCAGCACCGTTATATTCAATTGTACTGTTATTTTCCAACACGATTGCCGGGTTATTGGTATTGCTTATGGCAGTATTGGTTGCGCCGCTGAAACCCGCCGTACTGGCTAACCGGAAAGTGGCCCCGGTCTTGACAGTAAATGTACTTGCCGCCTGGAATTTGATCCCCGTACCTGCCGAAGTATTCGAAATATTAATTCCGTTAATTACCATATTGGCGTAATTAATAGCCGGTGACCCCAACCGCACAGTAGTGGCTGAACCAAGGTAAAACTCAATAGTAGTTCCGGCTCCGAGGGTATATGTTCCACCCGCATCCGGTTTACTTCCTGACCCTCCCGTCTTAAACTGGGATGAACCTGTCATCACCAGGTTTGTAGCCGGATTACCGATAGAATTATTTCCTGCATCAAATATGGCTGCACCGGCAATAGTTAAAGTGCCTGTACCTGTCATAGTATTTGCACTAACTAAAGTTTTTGTGCCACCACCCGACAATACAAGGTTATAATATGGGTTCACCGTTCCACCCTGCACTGCTTGTGCACCGGGCGCTTTATATTCTACAGTTGAAGTGGAAGGGTTTAATATTAACGTGCCACTTACAATGTTAGCTCCTGTTCCAAATATCCCATTTGGACTATCTGTTTTAATTGTACCGTTAACTGTTACATCACCCACCGTATTTGATACCGGAGTGGTTGTAAGGTCGATAATTCCCTGTACCAACAGGCTGCCTGCTGTTTTCAGAACCTGTTTGGTTCCAAGCGGATTCGTTATTACCACGTTGGCACCTGCCGGGATAGTAACCCCATTGGTTAAACGAAGATTTTCATTCAGCACAATAGTAACGGTACCGCCAATAATGGCGGCCGAGGGATTTCCTCCTCCATCTGTTCCACTTATCGTGTACCCGCCTGAAGATGTTCCAAGGGTTAATGTGGCTGACCCGGCTATCCCGTTACGGAAAGTTTTTAAACCATTGCCTGATAAAGAATTATTGGCATTCACTTCCAGCAGGCCATTCACCGTTCCTGCAGCAGCACCTCCAAGGGTGCCTCCTGGAGGTTTTGATAAACTCAGCACAGGCACTTCTGTAGATAATGCACCTGGGAAATAGTTCACGCTGAATGAGGGAGAATTTACCCCCGTACTGTTCCAGTCGAGTATACTTCCATCCTGCCAGTACACCCGGCTTATTGGTTCAGTTCCAAAAGTAAAAAAGGAAGAACCGGTATGGGTAGCTGCACCATCCCCGATGCTGATCTTGCCACCCGAAAGTATATTTATATTGCTGTTGACGTTATATATAAATGTGGAAGGATAATCAGGACTGGTAGAAACTACATTTAAAATCCCTCCATTATACACAGTAAGTTCATAAACAGGGTCATTTGCCAGGGTGACAATTCCATTATTGATTCCACCAGTCAATACCTGCAGGTTTCCATACACATGGGTGGATCTTATTGTAAGTGGTGAATTGATAGTTATGGTCTGACCTAAAAGAATTTCCACGTTTCCTGCATTCACAGTAGGTGACATGGTAGCATTGATCCAGGGGGCCCCTCCCGTTTGGGAGCTCTGCCAGGAAGAAGCTGACGTCCAGTTCCCCGTTGCGCTATTGCTTCTGAAATAATCAGTTGCGGAGGTAGTACAATATGGGGCGTTGATCACAAACGCGGACGAGGGCCAGCCGGTTGTTGATGGATTGGTTGAAATCACTCTTATTCTGTATGCAGGTCCACCATTTGTATTGGCTGGAATGGTAATATTAATAGTTCCGAAATTTGAAGTACTGGCGAGGGATCCAATATTTATGGGCGACACGAAACTACCGGTAGCATCCGACAATTGGGCAATGTAATTATTACCAGCCTGGAATAATCCGGAAGAATTAAACTGTACAGTTCCAGCCTGGGTAGAACTGCAACTTGCCAGGTTGAAAGAAGCCGGGCTCACTGTGCCTGTAGTAATGGAACTGGGTGCTACCACGGAACCATTGAAGGCGAAATCATTTATACTGTAGCTACCTGCACCTGTGGATGCATTCCAGCCGTAAAAGAAAAATGTAATCGAAGTAACACCCTGGTATGCAGCAGCACTAAGGTTAATGTTAGAACCCGTGGCCGTGGGTGCCCCGATATTTGTTACAAATCCATCTGCACTGCTACTGAAAGCAAATGCTGTGGGACCATTGGCGGAGGACTGGCCGGTATATTGAAAATTAGTGAAATTTATAACGTAACCTGTAAGCGCTGAGAAGGTAAAACTGAACACTTTAGTATCATCTGCAGAAGGAACATTCCAACCTGTTGCATTATAACGGTTGAGGGCTGAACTGGCAGTTAGGCCACTTTCCCGCATTATTCCTGATACTGCCAGGTTAAAATCGACAGTTTGCCCGTTGGTATATGGGTTAAATATACTGGGATCCGTGTCGGTAATGGGATTGGAAAATATCTGAGCCTGCCCAATGACCCCACAAATTATTAATAATAAGGAAAAGTAAATTTTCTTCATGCAGGCGTTTTTCTATTTAATCAGCAACCTTGCAGGTTAACAAGGAATAACAAATTTACTCTATCTATAGCCAATCCGGTGCCACATTAGAGAAATAACAAATAATTAAAGAAGGCACCATAAGTGCCTTCTTCTTGATCCATGTGAAAATTAGGGATTGCAGGTAGTATAGGTAGTATTCTAATTGATGATTACTTGCTGAATGTCTTTCTCTCCTTTTGATACTGTAACCAGGTGATAACTACCGGTAGAAACTTTACCCAGGAAGAAAGATTTCTCCTCCACGGTAAATTGCACATCTGTATCTGTATGCCATACCAGTTGGCCCATAGAATTATACAGGTAGAGCGAATATTTACCTTCAGGTTGGTTCCCAAAATGAACCTGAAGACTTTTCCCGATTAGTGGATTTGGAAAAACAGTAACAGGTGTTGCTTTTTTGAGCAACTCGACCCTGACAACTGCACTGTAGGCGTGGCTCCCGTTTAGGCTTACAGCTTTCACCCTGTAATAGGCGGCTGTTTCCAGCCCATTCCAGTCAAGCGCACTGTAATCATTTTTTTGACCGTCATTGGTAACATAACTGATACTTTCCACCAGGGAAAATTTAGTACCGTCCGCACTTCTTTCCAGTTCATACCTGGTCACCCCGTTTTCATTTTCATTAACCCAGGTAACTGACACAGTCCGGTCGCGGTTTCTTTCGGCAGATATACTGCTGATATTAGCCGGTTGAAATTGATTGGCAGAGACAGCACTTTTCGCATAACCTGCACCGCTGTTCAATACTATTAACAGCACGCTAAGACATAATGATAGATTGTTGTAAAATTTAGTGTTCATTTTTTTGATTTTATAGTTAACAGAGTAAAAGCCGTATCCATACTGTTCCTTTGGGTGGTAGTATTGATTGCCGGTTTAGCGGATAATGAACAAAAATTAAAGTTGTAAGTGCAGAACGGGAACCGTTAACACAGAGGTATTCTTAAGAAATGGAATGTGAGAGGTAAAGATTTTCGAAAGATGGTGGATAAGCGTAAGTGATGTACTTACCATAAAGATAAGTACATATTAAACGTATTATGAAATGTTTTTTAATTTTTTCGACGAAATGATTATTGACCTCCCAGTCCACCAGATGACTGGGTTCTGTTTGCTTCCTCTTCCATCGCATTTTTCCGCTGACTGGCTGCCTTCACTTTATTGTTTCCAAAGCGGTAACTGAGGTTCAATTTTAATTGCTGGCTCTCCCAACGACCTCCACCTTTTATAAACTGGCCATTGTAATCGCTGTGCCCGCTCCAGCGCATAGTGTGCAAGACATCGCTTACCGCCACCTTTACATTGCCCTTGCCTTTAAATATCACTTTTTGTACACCGGCATCGAGGTTACCTATTGCATTTGTCTGAAAAGTTCCCTGCCAAAGCGATGGAGAAGCATAAAAACCGCTAATCTCCGCTGTCCAGGTTTTTCCGAATTTGAGACTTTGCTGCGCGAAGAAATTGAAGGCGAATACATTGATGTCGATCTTCTGATTAGCACCGAAATTAGCCTTATAAATAGAATAGTATGTATTCATATTCATAAATGCACTGTACTTTTTGTATTGAAATGGATAGCTGACATTCAGGCTTACTATGTCCTGGGTAGCCAGGTTTTTCTTTGATAAAAAACTTTTTGATACTTCCACCCTATCTATAAGTTGAGCAAAAACATCTGACACGTGACTGTAATTTAAAGTAGAATTCAATTTGTATTTATAGCTATGTGTTAAGCCAAAACTGTTGGTGTATTGCGGCCGCAATTCGGTATTACCCTTCATGAAAGTATAATCATCCAGCTTAAATTCAAATGGATTGAGATCCTGGTAGGCAGGACGGTCAATACGGCGGCTGTAGCTGAAAGACCATTGGCTCATAGGGTTTTTATTGTAACTCAGGGCAACACTTGGGAACAGGTTGGTATAAGGGCGATGGAAAACAGAATCGTATGGCTGGTAACTACCCTGGTAAGTTTTGTACCCGCTTGAGTGACCTTCA
>JBKJUT010000304.1:0-10137 GCA_046590515.1 Ferruginibacter sp. | reverse complement strand
CCTGTGAAAAACTTCCCCTATGTGTCACTGTTGGTATTGGCCGGTTTTGCCTTTGTTTTCAGTTTATTATTCAGGATGGGAGAAGTAATAAGTGGCATTTTAGCTATGCGCATCATAGTTCAGTTTATAGGCCAGGCTGTAGGTGTTATTTTGCTGAGGCGCCGTAACGGGGTTATGAAACTTCCATATAAAATGCCACTCTTTCCACTGCCGGTGATCATGGCCATACTTATGTGGCTATATGTATTTTATGCCACAGGTTTTAAAATCATACTGAGTTTTCTTATTGTGTTAATCAGCGGGATTATTGTGTACCTGGTTAAAGCAGCAATAAGTACACAATGGCCATTCAATAAAAACGAACAGGTACAATAAAATAATCATTGGAATTTCAGAATCCTGTTAATTGGCATCAACTATGTAACGTACAAGGAATCACTGAATAAAATTCTTATGGCACCCGTACAGATTATAGGAATAGTAGCCGGGATACTGACCGCCACCTCATTGATCCCGCAATTGGTAAAAATTCTTAAGGAGAAAAAGGCAGATGATGTGTCCCCGTTAATGCTGATAATATTAATGGCAGGATTAGGGTTATGGACAACCTACGGGATCATGAAAGAAGACTGGCCACTCCTTATTACCAATGCATTTTCTTTTTTATTAAATGCAGTAGTACTCGTGTTACGATACAGGTATTCCCGGGAGTAGCGCAGGGTTATACCCACTCTGCCATATCCGGGATGTCTGCCGCCCGGTATTGACCGGCATCCAGCTTCTTCTTGGTTTCTTCGAATGCTTTTAATGTAAGGTCTATGTCTTCATCAGAGTGCGCGGCTGTAGGTATAAGCCTGAAGATGATGTCTCCTTTTGGTATTACAGGATAGACTACGATGCTGCAGAAAATATGGTAGTTCTCACGGAGATCCATTACCATTTGGGTGGCTTCAGGTACATCCCCTTTCATAAAAATAGGAGTTACCGGGCTATTGGTATTGCCCATATCGAAACCTCTTTCGCGAAGGCCTGTCTGCAACCGCTCCACGTTATACCACAGTTTGGTTCTTAATTCCGGCATTGTATTCACCATTTCCATGCGCTTAAGCATTCCTTCTACGATCATCAATGGCAAACTTTTCGCAAATATCTGGCTGCGTGTATTGTAACGCAGAAATTTAAGTACGGCTTTAGGACCGCTTATAAAGGCACCAATACTTCCCATACTTTTCACAAAGGTGCTGAAGTAAAGATCAATTTTATCCTGTACACCCTGGGCTTCATCTGCCCCTGCACCGGTAGGTCCCATATAGCCAAAACCATGTGCGTCATCTATTAAAATGCGGAATTCATACTTGCCTTTTAAGGCCACAATTTCTTTAAGGATACCCTGCTCACCATCCATGCCGAAAACACCTTCAGTGATCACCAGGATTCCTCCGCCATTTTTAGCCGCCAGTGCGGTTGCGCGCTGCATTTGCTTGTCAAAATCTTCTATATCATTATGCTTAAATGCGTAGCGATGGCCCATGTGTAAACGTACCCCATCCAGAATACATGCATGCGCCTCAGCATCATAAACAATTACATCGCGCCTGTTTACCAATGCATCGATACTACTCATTATACCCTGGTATCCAAAATTCAACAGCATGGTATCTTCCCGGTTCACAAATTTGCTGATCACTTTTTCCAACTCCTCGTGTTTGGCTGTATTACCGCTCATCATCCTGGCACCCATAGGGTTGCCCATACCGTAAGCTGCTGCTGCTTCTGCATCTATCTTCCTCACTTCAGGATGGTTTACCAGACCGAGGTAATTATTTAAACTCCACACGATCATTTCTTTTCCTCGAAATTGCATCCGTGGTCCTAGTTCACCTTCCAGTTTAGGGAAAGCAAAGTAGCCATGTGCCCTGTCCATATGCTGTCCTATTGGACCACCATCTTTTACTAATTTTTCAAACACATCCATGTGGGCTATATTTATTTAATTATTAGGTAAAGGGATACTTTTCGATTTGCGGCAAATTTAAGACTTTGGATTGAAAAGCAAAAGCGATTTGACAATTGGCATTGTGTAATGGTTGTATTGGTAATACCTTTGCCTGAAACCATGAAGAATGCCTAAATATCCGCTTATATTATTTTTGTGCCTGGCTGCAATGAAACTGCAGGCCCAAAAAGTATCACCTGCCACATCAGGAAAAATTGACCGACCCAGGCTTGTGATTGGATTGGTGGTTGATCAAATGCGCTGGGACTATATTTACCGTTACTACAACCGCTTCGGTGCAGGTGGGTTCCGGCGGCTTGTACAGGAAGGCTACAATTTCAATAATACAAATATTCCTTACACTCCGGCCGTTACCGCAGCCGGGCATACCTGTATTTATACAGGCTCTGTGCCTGCCCTGACCGGTATAGTGGGTAATGATTGGGTAGAAAGAAAAGATGGTACTGTAATGTATTGTACCCGTGACAACCAGGTTCGGGGTTTTGGTTCCGCTGTGGTCCAGGGCAGGATGAGCCCCGCAAATCTCCTGGTAACCACCCTGGGCGATGAACTAAAATTAGCTACCAATTTTAAAAGTAAAGTGTTTGGCATTGCCTTGAAAGACAGGGGAGGGATCCTGGCTGCCGGAAGATCGGCCAACGCCGCTTATTGGTTTGATGACAGTACCGGGAACTGGGTGTCCAGCAGTTGGTATATGCAAAACCTGCCTGGGTGGGTTGAGCGATGGAACGGTTCAGGAAAATTGGCAGGTATTATGCAAAAAGACTGGAACCTGCTGTACGAAAAAGAAAGTTATGTTCAAAGTACTGCCGATGACATGTTTTTTGAAAAAACCCTGCAATATGAAAACAGCCGCACCTTTCCACATACATATAAAGTAAAGCCGGGAAATAATTTTTATGATTTCAGGGTTTCACCTTTTTCCAATACCTATACACTGGATTTTGCCACGTCATTACTGGAAAATGAAAAATTGGGACAGCCTGGAAATACTGACCTCCTGTGCATCAGTTTATCAGGCACAGATTATATAGCCCACCGTTTTGGCCCCAATAGCCTGGAAGTGGAAGATACCTACCTGCGGCTCGACAAAGACATTTCTATTTTTCTTCAATATCTTGATAAACGTTTGGGAGTTGAAAATTACCTGTTGTTCCTGACAGCAGACCACGGTGCACAACAGGTGCCAGGTTTTATGCAGGCACATAAAATGAGCGCGGGGGCTTTGAATGCTTATTTCGGTATCCGTGATAGCCTGAATAGCGTAGGTCTGGCAAAATTCGCGGTGAAAGGAATAGTGAAAAGAGTGCTGGAATACCAGGTCTATCTCGACCAGCAGGTGATTGCTGCCAATCATCTTGACCAGTCGTTGGTGAGGCAGGCTTTCCTGGATTACCTCATTGCACAGCCTGAAATACTAACCGCATTTGATTATACCCGTTTCAATGAAGTGATTCTACCCAAGAAAATAAAGGAGATGATTGCTAATGGCTATCATGCTAACAGGAGCGGCGACCTGCACTTTATTTTAAAAGCCGGCTATACAGATGTAAATGCTTCGGGCACAGAACATGGTACTATATATAATTATGATACACACATCCCATTGATATTTTTTGGAGGCGGAGTTACCCGGGGTAGTACGAGCCGTGAAACATATATGACGGATATTGCACCCACTCTTTCTGCCTTGTTAAAAATACAGTCTCCAAATGGCAATGTGGGAAGTGTCCTGCCTGAAATTATTAAGTGAGTTGATATAAAAGAGCCAATATGATTATAACTGCCAACTTTAAATCCATTCCATAGAAGGCTGTTTTTTATTCGTGATAAGCCGCAGCATTGCCGGTAACACGATCAGTAATAAAGGTAATGCCACAATAAAGCCGCCTATAACAGCTATGGCGAGGGGCTGGTGCAGTTCGGCACCTGTACCAATTCCCAGGGCCAATGGCATAAGTGCAATAATGGCTCCGAGTGCAGTCATTAGTTTTGGGCGAAGCCGGGTGGAAATTGAATAGATGACGGATTCATCCACATCATTTGTTTCAAGCATGGATTCCCTGAATTGCAGGTAAGTAAAAATCGCATTCTCGCCAATAATTCCCACGATCATAATCAGGCCTGTATAGCTTCCTACATTCAATGGAGTATTGGTAAGATATAATGCAATATAACTGCCGGCAATTCCAAGGACAGCGATGAATAAAATTAAAAGTGCCACTGCGAAATCCCTGAATAAAAACAGGATGACTCCAAATACCAGCAGGCTGGAAGTAATTAATATCATAAGTAATTCGTGAAAAGACTTTTGTTGTTCTGCATAGGCCCCGCCATATTCAATATGATAACCCTGGGGTAAGGTGATCTCAGATGAAATCTTCCGCTGAATTTCTTTCATAGTGCTGCCCAGGTCCCGGTTCTCGAGCCTGCCGGTTACTACCCCGATAGACTGAAGATTCTCTCTTTCTACCTGCGCATCACCACTATTTACCTTGATAGTTGCAAGGCTGGTAATAGGCATGAGCCGTCCGTTGGGCAGGAAAATCATTAATTTTTTGATTCCATCAATACTCTGGTTAGTGCCTGGGTAGAGGAGACGGATATTTGACAACTGCGTTTTTTCTATAATGCTCCCTGCCGGGGTTCCTTGCAAGCCGAGTTGCAATTGCGACTGCAATGCCTGGGCTGTTATACCGTATAGGGCAAGTGCGCTGTTATCGGGAATGATACTTACCGAGGGGCCTGAAATAACAATGCCATTAAAGACATCCGCTGTTCCCTCTATACCCTCAATTATAGTTGCGATTTGTGCAGATACCTCGTTTAGTTTTTTATTATCATCACCGAAAACTTTAATCTCAATAGGTTGTACTGAAGCCATCAGGTCTCCAAGCATATCACCAATCACCTGTCCGAAATCTATCTGCAAAGCGGGCTGTGTAGATTCTACTTTTTTACGGATATCAGCAATTACTTCATCAGAAGATCTCTCCCTTTTTTTCTTTAATTGTATCAGGTAGTCGCCCCGGTTAGGTTCCGTAATAAAAAATCCCATCTGGGTGCCGGTTCTGCGTGAATAGGCTTCCACCTCAGGAATTTTATTAATAATGATTTCTACCTGTCGCAGCATCCGGTCTGTTTCATCCAATGAAGTTCCGGGTGGTGAATTATAATCGAGTACAATACTTCCTTCATCCATCTCAGGTAAAAACCCCGTTTGTAAATGTGGAAGCACCCACCAGATACTCAGTCCCAACAACACAACAATTATAACGCTTATGACAGGCTTATGAATAAAAAACGAAACCCAGCCTTGTTGTTTTACCTGGTGAGGTGTGGCAGCTTTCCTGGTCTTATGTATTTTTTTGTTCCTGCTGAGGAGTAAATAAATTACCGGCAGGCATATCCATGTTACAAAAAAGGAACAGACCAAAGTAATGATCATGGTATTCGTCATCACTTTAAAATAAGCACCAGCTACTCCACTCATTAATTCAAAAGGAATAAATATAACGATGGTACTTAATGAAGAACCGATCATCGCAGGCAATAAATAACTGATTGACTTTTGAAGCAGGCGGCGGGTTGGCTCTGCCGGGTGTTCTTCGTGTGTGCGGTGTATCTGTTCTACCACAACTATGGCATCATCAATGATTAACCCTATGGCAGCCGCAATAGCTCCCAGTGTCATAATATTAAGTGAATAGCCAACTGTGTAAATCACAATCAGGGAAAGGAATATTGTAATTGGAATTGTGATCAGGATAGTGGCGCTTGCCTTCATGGAACGCAGGAAGATTATGGCTACAATTATAGCAAGGGCAAGTCCTATCCATAAGCTATCAGTAACACTCTTTACTGATTCATTTACAAAATCGGCCTGCATATAATATGGTCTTATGGTTACGCCACCTGGAAGAATTTTTTGTAAATCAGTAACTTTTTTCGCCATTTCTCGGGAGAGGCTGACCAGGTTTGAATTTGGTTGCTTAATTACTGCAATGAGCAGCCCTTCTTTTCCATTTGCATTGATCTTGGTATACTCTACTCCTTCTTTAATTTTTATTTCAGCAATATCTTTCAATAAGGTAATCCGCTTCCCGTTATTAGAAACCACTACGTTTTGCAGGTCTTCTACAGAATTTACAGTGGCATCTGTAACCGTTAAATATAACAGTCGGTAATCTGATAAGTATCCGTTTGACTGGATGAAATTCGTTTGTGCCAGGGCATTTGCCAGGGCATCAGGCGTAATTCCCAGGGTACTCATCTTTTGCTGGTTCAGCGTAAGCCAGTATTCCTTTTGTTTGCCTCCAATGATCCTCACTTCTGCCACTCCCTGTACCTGTGAAAGAAAGGGCTTAATGGTGTAAAGCGCGATCTGTTTCATGTCGATCGGGGTCCGGGCACTGCTGTTGGTTTCCAAAGTATACCCGATTACCGGAAGAATAGAGGGGTTCATTTTTTCCACGGTTATCTGCACGCCGGGGGGAAGCACATCTTTTATCTGGGCGATCTTTGATTCTATACGCTGCTGGCTCAGATCAATATCCGCCTCCCAGTTCATGAAGGCTGATATTTCACAGCTTCCACGACTCGTGGTACTTCGGATATTTGTAAGGTCAGGCACCTGCTTGATAGCGTTTTCCAGGGGCTGTGTCACAGTCACCATCATTTTATTTACCGGCTGTAAACCCGCATCAGCAATTACTTTGATCTTGGGAAAAGTGATTTCCGGAAAAAGGGAGGTTTGCAACTGGCCGTACACAAAAATTCCTCCTGCAATGACCAGCACGATCACTACTGTTAAGGGGTTTTTATAGGTGATAAAAAAATTTTTCAATTTTCGGCTTTTATGATTTTGACTTTCGCCGTATCCGGGAGGCCATAATTACCTGATAACAAAATTCTATCGCCTGGCGAAAATAGAGGTGTCCGGATCTCAATAAATTCGCCGGCTTCCATTCCCTTTGTTACAGGGATTTTAATTGCCGTAACAGAATCTATCATTTTCATTACCCAGAAGTTCTCCTGTGCTTCATCTGCCAGGATAGCCTCTTTAGGCAGGGATGGGGTATTGGTCTTTCTTGCTTTTATTATTCTCACTTTGGCTATGAGGTTCTGGGGGATAGGCGTAGAAGAGTTGACTTTGATCATTACAGCAAGTGTTTGGGAAACCGAATCGAGTGCAGGAAGTATAGATGTGACTACTCCCGGCAGGCGTGATTTGTCAGGCAGTTCAAGAGTTACTGCTTTATTCGCGTTAAGATATGGCCGTAATTCATATGGAAGGTTAAGCAGGAAGCCAAAACTTCTGGAATCGCTTAACATGGCTAATTGTTCCCCATCAAGTACATAGTCTCCAGGCTGGTGATTTAACTGGGTAACATAGCCTGAGCCCGTCACAGGGATATTAATAATACCGGTAAAGTGAAAGGAGGGATCGAGCTTATTGATGGTATTGCCCAGGGCCTGGGCCTCCCGGGTCTGCAGCACAAAAGCAGTTTGCCCCCTGCCTGCAAACTGGTTCATTTTTATTCTTACGGATTTTATGTAACCATTCGTGGTAGCTTTTATTATACTGCTTTCCAGGTAAGTTGAGGTTGCATTCAGGTCAATAAATTCTTCCAGAGATTCAAAGGAGACAGTAGTAACAGTTACGGGTGTCTGCACCATTTCAATTATTTCATCAGTGGCTTCTGCATCGACAGCCTTCTTCGACCTGGAACAGGAAACCAGTATTGCCAGCAAGAAAAATAAAATAATTTTTTTCATTAAATTAGGTTCAACGGGTCCAGTAATTGATTTGATTAATAAGTCTTAGCCGGGAAATATTATTTTGAGTAAGCATGTTTCTGGCATTCAGGTAATTATTCAACGCAAGTATATAATCCTTCATAGAGATATCACCAGTTTGTAACAATTGGCCGTTTGCCGTAATCAGTGTTTTGGTATAGGTGATCTGCTGGTTGATTTTGTTTTCCAGCAGGGATATGGAGTTTACCTGCTTTTTCAGCAATGCTACCTGCTGGTTGTATTGATTGATAAAAAATTCCCTGTTGCTTTGACGGGTTCTTTCCTGCAGGTTGATTTTATTATATTTCATTTCTTTCTGGTGGCCGTCATAAATGGGAATAGTAAGGCTTATCCCTGCACTAAAACCAATATTTTTATAAGGGGTAGTATGCAAAGTTGAATTAAAGCCTCCATCTGCATATGCTCCTAGTTTTGGTTTGTATTGGTATTCCAGTAATATCTTTTCATTTTCAAGTTTCAAACTATCGGTTACAAATCTTTTAAAAAAAACCGGTTGGCCGCCATCACCATAAATAACACTGCCGGAGATATCCGGATAGGAAATTCTTTGAATACTTGTATCTACTAGGCCTGCAAAATAATTCAAGGTAAGGTAATCAGTATTGTATTGAATTTCAGACTGAAGGTAAATGAGTTCCTGCTGTTGCATGGTCACATAAAAGTTCAGGTAATCTGTCTGTTTAAAAACGGATTTTTGAGTTAATTTTTTTAATATGGCTTCTTCGCTGCGAAGCAGTTCAAATACTTCTTTATTATAATCCATTGTCAGCATATTACCATAGGCTGTGATGTATTGCTCAGTAACTGATTTTTCCAGATCTTTTTGGGAAAGACGGATAGAATCGTTCAGCGAACGGCTTTGCAGGGAAAGGCTACGCATCTGCGCAGCTATATTATTTTTTTGCATGAAACTCCGGGTGGCCTGGATCAATGCAGATACATTGGCAATATTGGTAATGGCTTCATCATATCCCCAACCCTGGAAAACGGGAGCATAGCTGTTATTGCTGATAAAGTTTATTTGATTTCTTAAAGAAGCTTTTATTATCTGGCTGTCCAACCTGTAGGCCAGTATTTGATTGCGGTAGTCTTTTAACAAAGGGCTGTTTTCGCTTGCATGAAGGATAAAAAAATCCAGAGGACGGGTTTGCGCCGGTAGCGCCAGACTTAATGATACCAGAATAGTAATGAATACATATTTCATCAGAATAATAAACAGTAAGATAAAACTTACATCTTTTTAAAATGATCCGGGAATCTTATAAGTCAATTTTCTGCAATTGGTGCAATTCCAGGTAAAAAATGTCATTCTGATTGACATTAACACGTTTATCAGGGTTTAAGGTATTCCTACATTCTGTATAAAAACTGAATGAAACATTGCTGGTGGAAACATAGAGGCAAAAAAAACGGGATCAACTTGTATAGTTGATCCCGGAGGAGGTTGGGTTACTAGGATTCGAACCTAGACAAACAGAATCAAAATCTGTTGTGCTGCCTTTACACCATAACCCAATCTTTTACCCAATATTATTTGGGAGTGCAAAAATAAGGGTTGTAACAAAGTTCTGCAAAATTAATTACAAGAATTTACGCTTATTCTGCATCTTCTTTTTCTTTCAGGCTTTTAATAAGGTCGAGCGCCTCTGATACTACATCGCACATAATTGTGATCAGTGAGCCTGGTTCTACATTCTTGTATGCATGCAGGATGGCTTCTTTTTCATTATATATGATGGTAACGGGAATATTTTTGCTTTTATCTTCATTAATTCCCTCTACGAGCAATTCCACTATGTTTTCAGCCGTTCTGCCGCGGAGGTGCTTATCCTGGCGAATGATAATTTCATCAAAATAACGGGCAGATATCCGGCCGATCTCTTTTATATCTTCATCACGCCGGTCGCCTGTACCACTAATGATTCCGACCCTTTTGGTTGCATCCAGTTTACTGATAAAATCGCAAAGTAATTGCAGGCCGGCAGGGTTGTGCGCATAATCTGCCAGGAACTGGAAATTCTTGAAGGCAAATAAATTTAACCGACCTGGTGTCTGGGTAGGCGAGGGGATAAAGGTTTCCAGCGCCAGTTTGATATCTGTCACTTTTATATTACGGTAAAGGTAAGTAGCCAATACGGCCGGCAGGGTATTCATTATATTATGTAAAGCTTTTCCGCCATATGTTATAGGGATATCTGTTACCTTCTGAACCCGGATCTTCCAGGTACCTTTCATAATAGTTACAAAACCATTTTCATATACGGCTGCCAACCCACCCGATTTGCAGTGCTTTTTTATTC
>JBKJUT010000302.1:0-10036 GCA_046590515.1 Ferruginibacter sp. | reverse complement strand
ATGATCGGATCTCCACCTATTCCTATAGCCGTAGAGATACCCAGGCCTGCTTTGGCAACCTGGTCTGCGGCTTCATAAGTTAGTGTGCCGGATTTAGACACAATTCCAATCCTTCCTTTCTTAAAAATAAAACCGGGCATGATACCTACTTTACATTCATCTGCAGTAATGACACCGGGGCAGTTAGGTCCAATAAGACGTGTGTTCTTACCCGTTATAAAGTTTTTTACTTTAACCATGTCCTGCACAGGAATTCCTTCGGTAATACAAACTACCAGGCCGATACCTGCATCTGCAGCTTCCATAATTGCATCTGCTGCAAAAGCCGGTGGCACAAAAATGATACTTACACCAGCTCCTGTAACATTAACCGCATCAGCCACAGTATTGAATACAGGTTTGTCAAGATGGCTGGTACCTCCTTTACCTGGGGTAACACCGCCCACCAGGTTGGTGCCGTACTCAATCATTTGCGTAGCATGGAAGGTACCTTCAGTACCTGTAAATCCCTGTACAATAACTTTTGATCCTTTATTTACTAATACTGCCATAGTTGCTGAAAATTTTGTGAGACCACCGGGGGAGGGCTCGTAAATGTGGCGCAAAGATAGGGGAGATGCAAGTCAGTTAAAAGGGTGAGGCAACAAATTATTTATCGCCAGGATGGTCATTTTCCTGCTTGGCCTTTTCTATATCTTCTTCATTTATTTCACCCGTAGCCTGCATCATGCGCATATCTTTCGCATCCTGCAGGAATTTTGACGCAAAAATAAATTCGTTCAGCTTTTGGCTTTTGGAGAAAATGATATCCTCGCTGTTGCCGGTCCATTCTTTCCTGCCATTGGCCATGTAGAGGATATTATCCCCGATTTCCATGACACTGTTCATGTCGTGGGTATTGATTACAGTAGTAATATTAAATTCGATGGTAAGTTCTTTGATCAGTTTATCAATCACCATTGAGGTCTGGGGATCCAGCCCGGAATTAGGTTCATCACAAAACAGGTATTTGGGATTAAGTACAATGGCACGCGCAATGCCCACCCGCTTTTTCATTCCACCGCTGATCTCAGAAGGAAATTTTTTGTTGGAACCAACCAGGTTCACTCTTTCCAACACTTCATTCACTCTTTTAATTTTTTTGGAATGAGAATCTTTGGTGAACATGTTAAGCGGGAACTTTACATTCTCCTCCACAGTCATACTGTCGAATAAGGCCGAACCCTGGAATAACATACCTATCTGTTGCCGTAACATTTTACGTTCTTCCTCGGTCATATCAGTAAAACTCCGGGTATCGTAGATGATTTCTCCTTTATCAGGCTCAAAAAGTCCCACCAGGCATTTTTGTAAAACAGTTTTACCACTACCACTGGTACCGATGATCAGGTTAGTCTTCCCGGTTTCCATGATATGGCTGACACCGTCCAATACAACTTTGTCGCCGAAGCTCTTTTCAATATCTTTAAATTCAATCATAACAAAGGAGAAGCGGTTTAATTTTATAATAGTAAGGCGGCCAGGGCATAATCGGCCAATAATATCAATACACAACTCACCACTACGGAAGTGGTACTGCTTCTTCCTATTTCAAGCGCACCGCCTTTCACATAATAACCATAATAAGCCGGGATAGTGCTGATGATAAAGGCGAATGTATAAGCCTTTATAAGGGCGAAGGTTACGTTGTAAGGCATGAAGTTCTCATTCAAACCCCGGTCATAGGTGTCGGTAGATAAAATACCGGCTGATGCTCCTGCCAGACGTCCGCCCCATATTCCTAAAACCATGGCTATTACCACAAGCATAGGTATAGTAACCAGCGCTGCCAATACTTTGGGCATCACCAGGTAAGATTTGGTATTGATTCCCATGATCTCGAGGGCATCTATTTGCTCACTTACCCGCATATTGCCCAATTCTGAAGCGATCTTACTGCCTACTACGCCGGCCAGTACGATAGAAACCAGGGTAGGTGCAAATTCCAGGATAACCGTATCCCGCACGATCTGGGCAATAGTACTGGCAGGGATGAGGGGAGAAGTAAGCTGGTAGGCTGTCTGCACAGCACTTACCGCACCCATAAATACTGAAATGATAGTTACGATGCCCAGTGAGCCCACACCTATATCGGAGCACTGGTGCATAAATTCCTTCCAATACACCTTTGCATTTTCAGGTTTGCTGAACATACCTTTTATCAAAAGCAGGTAGCGTCCAAAATGGTTGAAGAATTTCATTAAAAGGTTATTTAGCCATGTATTTTAAAAATACATACATATATATGTACATACCTCTTTCATTTTTTATGCCATTGTTTTATTGCTGCGCTTCCACCATTTGCTTTTTTTCATTTCTTCACGGGCATTGGTCTTGCTTTTTGACTGGGCATCTACGACGGCAATTAGCACCATATTGAATATAGACCTGATTGAGCTACCCAGTTGTAATACGTGAACAGGCTTCTTTAATCCCAGCAAAATTGGCCCGATACTGTCGGCACCCCCCAACTCCTGCAAAAGGTTATAGGCAATGTTGCCGGAGGCAAGATTCGGGAAAATGAGCGTATTAGTTTCCCCGTTCACCAGTTCAGTGAATGGATAGTTGTCTTTGAGGATTTCCTTATTAAATGCCAGAATTCCCTGTACCTCGCCATCGCAGATGAGTAAAGGGTCCTTTTGCTTAACGATTTCCCTGGCGGTGCGCACCAGGTTGGCTTCCGGCGAATTGCTGCTGCCGAAGTTAGAGTAAGACAGCATGGCAATACGCGGCACTACATTAAACTGTTTCACTTCCTTAGCTACCAGGAGGGTGATTTCTGCCAGCTCTTCTGCGGTAGGATTAAAATTAACGGTAGTATCAGCTAAAAAAATGGGTCCTTTCTTTGTAAATAATAAATACATCCCTGCAATCTTCTTCACTCCATCATCGGTACCGATTATTTCTATGGCAGGGCGGATGGTATCGGGATAATTGCGGCTTAATCCACTGATCATACAGTCTGCTTCGCCGGTTTCCACCATCATACAACCGAAATGATTACGTTCTTTCATCACTTTGTAGGCTTCGTACCGGTTCACACCGCGGCGTTGCCTTTTGGCGAAAAAGATCTCCCCATAATGTTTACGTACTTCATCGTTTTCATCATCCTTAGGGTTAATGATAGGCATACCTTCCAGGTCGATAGAATTAGCCGCGGCGATCTTTTTAATCTTTTTTTCATCACCTAACAGGATCGGGTATCCTACCTTTTCTTCTATAACCAGTTGGGCCGTCTTTAAAATTTTTACGTTTTCAGCGTCGGCAAACACCACTCGTTTCGGGTTTTGTCTTGCTTTTGCACCAATGACCCTGCTTAACTGGTTGTCCAGGCCAAGCCGCTTATTCAGATCTATTACATATGTATCCCAGTCGGTAATTGGCAGACGTGCCACCCCGCTTTCTATGGCAGCGCGTGCCACAGCCGGGGCTACGGTAGAAAGCAAACGTGGGTCTACCGGCTTGGGAATAATATATAAAGGACCATAGGAAATATGTTTTTCATTGTAAGCCAGGTGAACGATATCCGGCACGGTAGACTTTGCCATCTCTGCGAGGGCTTTAACCGCAGCCAGTTTCATGGCTTCATTAATCTGGGTAGCCCTCACATCAAGGGCGCCACGGAAAATATACGGGAAGCCTAAAACATTATTAACCTGGTTAGGATAATCACTGCGGCCGGTAGCCATAATGATGTCCTTACGTGCACCCATAGCTGCTTCGTATGTGATTTCCGGGTCCGGATTGGCCATCGCAAAAACAATAGGGTTCCTGGCCATGCTCTTGATCATTTCGGGCGTAACAATATTACCTATACTTAAGCCTACAAATACGTCGGCGTCTTTCATGGCCCGGGCCAGGTCGTAATCTTTGTACTTTGCGTCTACGCAAAACGGGTGTTTCAGATCAGGAATATCGGTTCGGCCTGTATGCAGTATACCGTCAATATCAAACACCATGAAATTAGAGGTACGGGCACCCAATGATGCATACAATTTTATACATGCCATGGCAGCAGCGCCGGCCCCGTTTATTACGAACTTTACTTTGTCAATCTTTTTCTTTTGTATGTCGAGTGCATTGAGAAGGGCTGCGGAGGAAATGATGGCGGTGCCATGCTGGTCGTCGTGCATCACCGGGATATTACATTGCGCCCGTAATTCCTCTTCAATATAAAAGCATTCTGGGGCCTTTATATCTTCAAGATTGATGCCGCCAAAAGTGGGTTCCAGCGCTTTTACAATCTGAACAAATTTTACAGGATCTGTTTCATTGATCTCTATATCAAACACATCAATATCTGCGAAAATTTTGAAAAGTACTCCTTTACCTTCCATAACCGGCTTACTCGCTTCAGGGCCGATATTTCCCAAACCTAATACAGCAGTACCATTACTGATTACACCAACCAGGTTGCCTTTGGCCGTATACTTATATACATCATCAGGATGAATAGCTATTTCCTTGCAAGGCTCAGCCACCCCGGGTGAATATGCCAATGACAGATCTCTTTGAGTCTTTGCTTCTTTGGTGGGAACAACTTCAATTTTTCCAGGCCTCCCTTTGGAATGATATTCTAATGCTTCCTGTTTACGGAGTTCTTTTGCCATAATAATGCTTTGGTTCACCAGCAATTTTGCTTAATGCTGTACGGTTTTTCAACACACCGGGTTGCAATTTACTGAATTACCGGTAGTAACTGTTTTTAGACCTGGCCGGCAGGTTGGGAGCCCTTTTTGGTTTTAAAGCCCCAGGTTATTGTGAATTCTGCGATAACTTCTCCGGCAGGATTGGTACCAACTGAACGTGCAGCAATAGTGGTACTTTTCCCGGAGGCCATGGCTTCCTTTACAGCCTGCTGTATTGAAGAACCATCTTCGCAGGTAAAAGCAGTGAGTCCAGTAGCTTTTTTGGTAAAAACTCCTTCTGCTTTAAGAACCAGCATACTTACTGCCGGTTGCTGCCTGTACACATGCGCCATGGCCAGGATACCTGTACTCATTTCCGCCGCCATACCCAAACAGGCAAAATAAGTGCTTTTGAAAGGATTTGCTGAAAACCACTTATACGGTACCGTTACCACGGTTTTATTTTCATCTGCATACCTTACTCTGACCCCGCTGAAAAAAGCTGCCGGAAGCCGTGTAAGCAGGAAAAACCTGTATTTAAAGGGATGAAGTACAATTTGTAAGAATCGGTTAGGCATGTTAAGTAATATACCGGTTTAATGCTGGTTATCCAAGCAGGTTAATAAACCTGGTTTTTCAGAAGGTCCTCAAAAACATCAGCCCGCCTGATAAGTCGTGGGACATTGTTTTCAAGAAGTACCTCGGGTGGCCTGAGGCGGGAGTTGAAATTTGAGGACATTTCGAATCCATACGCACCTGCATTATAAAATACCAGTAGATCACCCTCCCGTACTTCTGTAAGGGTGCGGTCCCAGGCAAAGGTGTCGGTTTCACAAATGTTACCTACTACTGTGTATATACGCGGTGTGCCGTTATTGTTAGAAATGTTTTCAATATGGTGATAGGCATCATACATCATCGGCCGTATGAGGTGATTAAAGCCACTGTTGACACCCACAAACACTGTAGCAGGAGTCTGCTTGATTACGTTAGCTTTTACCACCAGGTAGCCCGCCTGGCTTACAAGGTATTTACCCGGTTCAAACCACACCTGCAGTTTTTTACCTGTTTCTTTTTCATATCCGGATATGGCAGTGGCTACTTTTTCACCCAGTTCCGTTACGTTGGTTTCAGGATCGCCTGGCTGGTAAGGTACTTTGAAACCACTTCCCAGGTCTATGTATTTTAAAGAAGGAAAGTGGTCTGCCATGCTGAACATTACATCAAGCCCTTCGAGAAATACATTTATATCTTTGATTTCACTGCCGGTGTGCATGTGAATGCCGTTAACCTGCAACCGGGTAGTTTTTACAACCCTTTCAATATGCCGCATCTGGTGAATAGAAATTCCGAATTTACTGTCTACATGGCCGGTAGAAATTTTAAAATTCCCTCCTGCCATTATGTGTGGGTTTAGCCGGATGCAAACAGGATAAGTATCACCAAAGCGGTTACCGAACTGTTCGAGTATGCTGATGTTATCAATATTAATATTAACACCGAGTTCCTTAGCTGCCAGTATTTCTTCAAAATCCACGCAATTCGGAGTAAATAAAATGGCTTCATTTGAAAACCCTGCCATCAAGCCCAGTCTTACTTCATGAATGCTTACACAATCCAGGCTGGCACCCAGGGACTGTATATACTTTAAGATATTAATGTTTGTTAATGCTTTACAGGCATAAAAAATACGGGTATCACACTTCTTAAAAGCCTCTGCCAGTTTATTATACTGCTCTTTAATTTTTTCTGCGTGGTAAATGTATAATGGCGTGCCATACTCTGCTGCTACCTGGCTAAGTTGCGAAGATGTGAGTTGCTCTGTCATATATAAGCGATAAAGATTAAAATAAAAAAAAGGCATCCTTTGAATGCCCAATAATTACAATTTACGGTTAAGTCAGGCCTGTTCGTCGGGCGCGTGTTTAATTTCACCTGTAAATTCCCCGGGAGCATCTTCTTTTGACCCGAAATCTTCAGCATGTACAGGTGTTGGTATTTCCGGTTCTACTTCGTCACTGGCATTTTGCTCATGCATCTGCTCAGTGATTTCCTCTACGTTGGAAGCCTGTAATACTTCTTCCATCAACACCTCATTAATCTTTGGTAATTCTTCAGCACTGTTGATACCGAAATAATCCATGAAAGATTTAGAAGTACAATAGATCAGTGGCTTGCCTACAGAATCTTCATTACGACCAGAGATGATCACCAGATCCTTTTCCAGTAGTTTCTGTACCGCGTAATCGCAGTTAACACCCCGGATAGCTTCAATTTCACTTTTGGTGATAGGTTGCTTATAGGCAATAATAGCCAGGGTTTCCAGGGCGGCTGCAGAAAGCCGCTTTATAAATTTATCCCCGTTTATGAGCGCAATAGTCTTATGGTATTGCGGCTTGGTGAGAAACTGCCAGCCGCCGCCGCTTTGTTTTAATTCAAAGGCATAAAATTCTGAATTGTATTTTTCGCTTATTCCTTCAATTGCAGCTTCCACCTGGTCAAGATCAGCACGATCCTCGATAAAGCCCAGGGCTGTATTCACCAGTTCAGTGATCTCCAGGCCCGTCAAGGGTTTATCGCTGGCAAATACCAGTGCCTCAATATGTGGAATGATCTCGGAAATTTCCATAATCTGTGTGCAAATTAATGCTTAACCCTGTAATGCCGCCGCGCCACTCACAATTTCTGTCAATTCGGTAGTGATTGCTGCCTGGCGGGCCCTGTTATAACTGATTTTCAATGATTTTAATAGCTCATTCGCATTTTCACTGGCCTTGTCCATTGCAGTCATACGCGCCCCATGTTCACTGGCATTGGCATCCAGGACAGATTTATACAATTGTGTATTTAATATTTTAGGCATCAGTTCTTCAATTAAAACCTCCTGGTTAGGTTCAAAGATAAAATCTGCTTTTTGCTGGCCTTTGGTTTCTGCGATTTTTTTGATAGGCAGGAACTGCTCCGCTATAAAGCGCTGGGTTGCTGCATTCATGAATTCACTATACACTACATCAACCGCATCAATTTCACGCGAGGCAAAAGCATCCATTGCATACCTGGCTGCTGTCTGCACTTTATCGAAACTCAGCCCGGTAAAAATATCCCAGTATTTGTCCACTACCTTAAAGCCAGCTTTTGTAAAATGCTCATATCCTTTCTTGCCTATTGGCAATAGTTGCACATTGCCTTTGGCCATTTGTGCCGGGTATTTTTCCTGAATTACCTGCTTTGCCAGTTTAATAAGGTTGCTGTTGTAGCCACCGCAAAGGCCGCGATCACTGGTTACCAGGATAATCAATACTTTTTCAACAGGACGTTCTGCTGCCAGGTCCATAGCCAAAGTGCCATCGTTACTGCTGACAATGTTGCTTAGCATTTCCTGTAGTTTCTGGGCGTAGGGGCGCATCTGTGTAATGGCATCCTGGGCCCGGCGCAATTTAGCTGCGCTCACCATTTTCATGGCTTTTGTGATCTGTTGCGTGCTTTGCACACTCTTAATCCTGTTTCTGACTTCTTTTAATGCACCACTCATACGGGATCTCTTGAAATTTGTATTAATACCTGGCTGTTAGCTATACAGGTGGTAATTTTTGAGCCGCAAAGGTAGGAGAAATGCCTTAATATCCAATTGGGATACAGGAGAAATAATAAATCTGTCCATACATAGAAAACCCGCTATGTAGCGGGCTTTCTATTGAATTATTAGTTAAAATGGGTTGGCGGTTATTATAGGAACAATCGGTTGATGGGTTTCAGAAAGTTGTTCCGGCAAATTTAGTTTTGATTGGAAGGGATTCGTGTAGTAACCTATATAAGGTTTGTTAGTTATTTTTCTACAAAATCAGGCTCTTGCAAGGCGAAGTACATTGCTGGGTAAAACAGCAAACTCTTTTTTGAATGAACAGGAGAAATTGCTCAGGTTCTGGTAACCAAGCATATTACCTATCTGGCTGATAGAATACTGCCCATCCAGAATTAACTCGCGTGCCTTTTGCATCCTGTTCTTCTGGTAATACTCAAAAGGACCTGACCCGAAAACTTTTTTGAACAGCTTCTTAAATTTGCTTTCACTCATTAATGCCCACCTGCTAAGCAATTGAATACTCGGAAACTCCTGTTGATAGTTGTTGATCAATAATTGGTGAATGTTCATTAAAGCAGTATAATCATCTGGCGTAATGCCTGGCACCGGGATGTCTAATGTTAGGGTTGTTGACATGGCTAGCGAATTAATTTGCATAATAATTTTGACACTTTAAAAAAGAACGGAAGCAAATCTATTTATATTAAATTTTTCTCTAAGTAGTTAAGGATATGTTGTAGTTGTCGTGGAAATACTACAGAAATCTGCCATCTCTATAGTATAACTACTGAGTAAACTCAGAAAACTGAATTATAATACACATTCCCTTCATATGCGTTTCAGTATGGTATTACAATTTTTTAAATAAAACTCTTTGTACCTTCGCAACCCTGTCAATATGTCGATAATTGCTTTATAGCATCAAATTTGACCTGGCAGTAATACTTACAATAATATATATCCATAACAGGTCAACATGATAGGCATCATTTCAAAGATTTTTGGCGGTAGTAAAAGCGAAAAAGACGTAAAATCAGTATTGCCGTTGGTAGAGAAGATCAACCGGTTTTTTGAAACGTATACTTCACTTACAAACGATGAACTGAGAAACAAAACACTGGAATTCCGTAGCCGTATTAAAGAGCACCTGGCGGGTACTGATACAGAGATCGCTGAAAAAAAAGAAGCTGCCGACCTGTTGCCTATGGCAGAAATTACCAACAAGGATAATATTTATAAGGAAATAGACCAGTTAAAGAAAGACCGCGACAAAAAAATCGAAGAAATTTTAAATGAAATATTGCCGGAAGCTTTCGCTGTAGTTAAAGAAACCAGCCGTCGTTTTAAAGAAAATACTGAATTACAGGCTACAGCCACGGAACTGGACCGTGACCTGGCTAAAAGGAAAGGAAATGTAGTGATCGAAGGGGATAGCTCAATATTTAAAAACACCTGGACTGCTGGTGGTGCCCTGGTAACCTGGAATATGGTGCATTACGATGTACAGCTCATAGGTGGTGCAGTACTGCATTCGGGAAAGATTGCGGAAATGGCCACAGGTGAGGGTAAGACGCTCGTAAGTACATTACCGGCTTACTTAAATGCCCTGGCAGGTGAGGGTGTGCATATAGTTACGGTAAACGATTACCTCGCACGCCGGGATAGCGAATGGAATGGTCCTATATTCGAATGGCTGGGACTGAGGGTAGATTGTATTGATAAACATGAAGCCAACAGTGATGCCCGTAGTCAAGCCTATAATTTCGATATCGTCTATGGCACAAAT
>JBKJUT010000263.1:0-8376 GCA_046590515.1 Ferruginibacter sp. | reverse complement strand
GGCCGTATAGGCCGTTTGGTATTTCGCCAGATATATAATATGGAAGGAATAGATGTAGTAGCGATCAATGACCTGACAAGCCCTGAAGTGTTGGCTCATTTGCTGAAATATGACAGTGCACAGGGACGGTTTGATCAAAAAGTGTCGCATACCGCCAACTCAATTACTGTGAATGGCCATGAAGTAAAAATTTATGCCCAGAAAGATCCAGCCCAGATACCCTGGGGCACACACGATGTAGATGTAGTGATCGAGAGCACAGGCTTCTTTACTGATAAAGACAAAGCCCAGGCTCATATAACTGCAGGTGCAAAAAAAGTGGTGATATCTGCCCCGGCTACGGGCGATCTGAAAACTGTAGTATTTAATGTGAACCATGCAATCCTGGATGGAACAGAAACCATCATAAGCTGCGCCAGTTGTACCACCAATTGCCTGGCGCCTATGGCTAAAGTCCTTAATGATAAATTCACCATCATTACTGGTATCATGAGTACGATACATGCCTATACCAACGACCAGAATACCTTGGATGCGCCACATCCCAAAGGTGACCTGCGTCGCGCCCGGGCTGCTGCTGCCAATATTGTTCCGAACAGCACCGGTGCAGCCAAAGCTATTGGCCTGGTATTACCTGAATTAAAAGGAAAACTAGACGGTGGCGCCCAGCGAGTACCGGTGATAACGGGTTCTGTAACTGAACTGTACAGCATCCTGGAAAAAACAACTACCGTAGAAGAAATCAACGCTGCTATGAAAGCTGCCAGTAACGAAAGTTTCGGATATAATGAAGATGAGATTGTAAGCACCGATGTAATTGGAATCCATTTCGGTTCATTGTTTGATGCCACTCAAACGAAAGTGATGACGATGGGCGACAAACAAATGGTTAAAACAGTAAGCTGGTATGATAACGAAATGAGTTACGTATCACAGTTAGTAAGAACCGTACATCATTTTGCCGGATTGATAAAGTAAGCAGAAATATGTAAAGCGCGGGGAATGATGTGTACGCATGGTTCCCCGCGTTTTTATGTTATAAATGCGCATGGTGGTTTTCTCTGAATAATTTATTTTTATCTTCACTTCAACTTTTTAATTTTTTAATTATGAATTTTTCAGGTTATGATTTCAAAGGCAGGAAAGTTTTAGTTCGGGTAGATTTCAATGTACCCCTGGATGATAATTTTGCTATCACTGATGATACCCGTATCACTTCTACCTTACCTACTATTCAGAAAATATTAAAAGATGGAGGGGCAGTTATATTAATGAGTCACTTTGGCCGGCCAAAGTCGGGGCCGGAAGACAAATATTCCCTCAAACATGTATTGCCGCATTTGCAGGAGTTGTTGGGTGAGTCAAAAATATTTTTCGCGGAAGATCCCATCAGCAATGAAGCAGTGCAAATGGCAAACGGGTTAAAAGATGGAGAAATTTTATTGCTCAATAACCTTCGGTTTTACAAAGAAGAAGAAAAAGGCGAAAGGCAGTTTGCTGAAAAGCTGAGTAAACTGGGAGATGTATATGTGAATGACGCTTTTGGCACTGCACACCGCGCGCATGCTTCTACGGCAGTAATTGCTGATTTTTTTAACCAGGACCATAAAATGTTCGGCCTGCTCATGGAAGCAGAAGTTAAAAGTGCAGAAAAAGTACTTCACCAAACCGTAAAACCCTTTACGGCAATTATCGGTGGTGCAAAGGTGTCAGATAAAATTTTAATTATAGAAAACCTGTTGGACCGGGCAGACAATATTATTATTGGTGGTGGAATGGCGTATACTTTTTTTAAAGCGATGGGTGGCCATATTGGTAATTCCCTTTGTGAAGATGATCGGTTGGATACTGCCCGGGAAATATTAGAGGAGGCCAAGAGTAAAGGGGTTAAAATATTGTTACCACCTGATTCTGTAATAGCAGATGCATTTTCAGCCTCGGCCACTACTACTATAGCTCCCAGCGACCAGGTAACTGAGGGATGGATGGGGCTCGATATAGGACCGGTAGCGATTCAACAGTTTACAGAAGTGATTAAAGGCAGTCTGACAGTTTTATGGAACGGACCTATGGGTGTTTTTGAAATGGAAAAATTCCAGCATGGGACCAAAGCCATTGCAGAAGCGGTAGCTTCGGCTACAGGTAACGGAGCATTTACCCTGGTAGGTGGTGGTGACAGTGTAGCTGCTATTAATAAGTTTAACCTGGCCCGCCAGGTTAGTTTTGTATCCACAGGTGGCGGGGCTTTATTAGAGTATTTTGAAGGAAAAGAACTCCCAGGGATAGCAGCTATCAATGCCTGATAAAGTCTGAAATGAGTTTTAATATACTATTTTAGGTGTATTGTCGTTTAGGGGAATACGAAGCAACACCTCATGAAACTCTTTATAGCCTCACTTTTCTGTATTACATTCTTTAACGGTTGTAACAAAATCAAACCTGATCCTGTAAAAGATGCAGATGGTTTTGAGATCTATACTATTGCTGCCGGGGCACATTATTGCGACCAGTCAGTTCTTAAATACATTTCACTTAATGAGCAGGTCTTTGATGTAAAATTCGACAGTTCGGCCATCTACACCACAGTTAATCCGCAAAGCCAGTATGATATTAATAAACTGTATGGTTTTTCAGAAGGGATCGACCCGCATGTGAATAGTGCCCGTATCGGCTGGTCGTATAATAACAACAAGCTAAGGTTGTATGCCTATATCTATAACAATGGGGAAAGACGCAGCCAGGAATTGAGCGTAGTTAACATTGGCAGCATAATCAGTTGTTCAATTAAAGCGGATACTAATTATATATTCAAGGTCAATAATATCACTAAAACTTTACCAAGATTCTTACAGACTACTGTAGTGGCAGGTTACCAGCTCTTCCCATATTTTGGTGGCGGTGAAACTGCACCGCATCCCGTTAAAATTTATATCCGGCCAAAATAGCGGGCACCATTTCTTTTCCCTCCTTTATTTATACATAATCTCCCTGTTTTTTATAGTAGATAGTTTTATTACTAATTAATACTAATTTTATATTCTTAACTATAAAAACAATCATTATGAAACGTTCCGGTTTATTGATTTTATTGGCCATTGTAGTGATACTTGGTTTTTGGGGTTGTAATTCATACAACGGCTTAATTACTGCCGACCAGGGTGTAAAAAAAGCCTGGAGTAATGTGGAAACCAACTACCAGCGTCGTACAGACTTATATAGTAGTGTAATCAAGACCATTGAAGGGTCGGCTAATTTTGAAAAATCCACGTTGCGTGAAGTACTGGAAGCAAGGTCGAAGGCTACTTCCGTGCAGGTCAATATCAGTGATCCGGCTTCATTGGCAGCTTACCAGCAGGCACAGTCGCAGTTACAGGGATCTTTCAGCAAGCTCCTGGCAGTAGTGGAAAACTACCCTGATTTAAAAACTACAAAAGCTTTCCAGGATTTTCAGACCCAGATAGAAGGAACTGAAAACCGTATTAATGTAGCCCGCCAGGATTATAATAAAACGGTGGAGGATTATAACCTGAAGGTTAAGCGATTCCCTAATAATATTTTTGCCGGAATGTTTGGTTACAAAGAAAAACCATTTTACAAAGCAGATGCAGGAAGTGAAAAAGCACCTGATGTCAATTTCAATATAAAATAAATGTAATTCCTGCCCATTGGCCAAGGCTGATGGGCAGGTTTAATTTTGGCGTATGTTTTCCAGGAAAAAAGAATTTTTTACTCCAGCAGAAAATGAACTGGTAGTGAATGCAATCAGGTCCAGCGAGGCAAGAACCAGCGGGGAGGTGCGTGTATACGTAGAATCAAGAAATCCATATATGGATCCTCTCGATCGGGCCAGGGAAATATTCGCTGACCTTCACATGCAGGAAACGGCAGATAGAAACGCGGTGCTGGTGTATGTAGCAGTTAAAGACCGGGAAGTAGCACTTTTCGGTGACGAAGGTATTCACCAAAAAGTAGGAACAGAATTCTGGAATAAGGAAGTGAATCTGATGCTTTCGCACTTTAAAGAAAATCACCCGGCAGCAGGGCTTGCCCATTGCATCCAGCACATAGGAGATGTACTCATTGAAAAGTTTCCTTATGATGCCAAAGGTGACAAAAATGAACTCCCCGACGAGATCGTATTTGGCAAATAACCACTGAACAGCATGAATTATTTTATAAAACTGTTATTTACAATATGTGCGCTCCTTTTTACCGGAGTGATACATGCGCAGGATATTCCTGCCAGGCCGGTTCCCCCCAGGCTGGTAAATGATTATACCAACACATTAACCCCCGACCAGGCTGCTACTTTGGAAAGCCGGCTGGTAGCCTTCGCCGATAGTACATCTACCCAGGTAGCTGTGGTGATCGTGGCTACTACCGGTAGTTACGATGTAGCAGAATACGGTGTTAAACTGGGCCGCGACTGGGGTATAGGAGGAAAGGAATTCAGTAACGGGGTATTACTCTTAATAGCCAAGAATGATCGCCGGGTAAATATAGCTACGGGCTATGGAGTAGAAGGAGCCCTGCCCGATATCACTTCCAAACACATCATTGAAGAATTAATTACTCCGAATTTTAAAGGTGATGATTATTACCGCGGTATTTACCTGGGCACTGATGCTATAATGAAAGCAGTGCAGGGAGAATATACTGCCCCGCCAAAAACCAGGAGTAAAGGATCTTCGCGGATGGGGTTTTTTATTATTCTTATCATCCTGTTCTTTTTATTTTCCGGCCGGGGTGGTGGTGGTAAAGGCGGCCAGTTTATGAGTCGCCGCGGCTCAAGGGGCCTGGCAGGTCCATTGATCTGGGGTAGTCTGCTTGGCGGTGGCGGAGGTGGCGGTGGCTGGGGAAGTGGCGGTGGAGGCAGCTCCGGAGGTTTTGGAGGATTTGGAGGAGGAAGTTTCGGCGGCGGTGGTGCCAGCGGCAGTTGGTAATATAAAAAAAAGCGGCTTTTACGGGCCGCTTTTTTATGTTTATTAAGTGAATATTATTTAAATCTAACCCGGATGTATTCTTCAATTTCGGCACCTTTAGCTTTACTGATTTTATTAAATCCGGCGGTAAACATTGGATCTACATTTCCCCTGTAAGCTTCAGGAATCTTATTCCTGAAAGCCAATATAGCGTCAATACCTTCCATAACTTTTCTACTGTCATTTACTTTAAGCAGGTAATCAATGAATTTATTTGTTAAACCTACTTTTTCAAAAGAAAGGGGTGCGCGGGAATAATTTGAGAGGATGGCAGCGAAATCTGCCTCCGTACCGTTTGCGATTAATATGTCATTTATAACGTTACCTAAACTGCCTTTGGCATCCTGTCCGTATTTTTTTGCCAAAACATATGCATTGTCTTTATCCAGTGAAACCAGGCCAGACAAACCAGCACCTGCTACACTGTAGGAAGAATCATTTACTGCAGATTGGTATACCGGGAGATATTTAGAATCCCCGTTTTTAACCAGGTAATTGATTGCCGCAGCCCGGGTCTTTTTGTTGCGGTCAGATTTCGCCATTCCTTCGATCACGGAAAGAACTACGGGATCAGCTTTGTAAGCAGTGGTTGCAATCTTCTGCATGGTAAGCATTCTCAGGCCGGAAAATTTATCATATAGACCTTTTGCAATTTCAGGCATATTCTTTTTGGCAAAAAAATCAATCGCTTCCTTGCGGTCCAGGTAATTTTTTGCATACTTCCATTGTGCAATAAAATTCTCCTCAGATTTATTATCTGTTTTCTCCGTCAACAGGTATTTATCTGCATCCACGTTGATCAATTCAGGTTTAACATTGGTGGCAAAAACCAATGTATCTGTTTTATTGCCGTTATTTCCTAACCATACCTGGTATCTTTTTGCATTTCCTGCTGTGTATACATCAACGGCTACGGGCATTTTAAATGCATCTCCCGCCTGGGTTTGTTCTACAATCACCCGGGTTTTGCCAGGCATTTCATAATTGTAGTTGATTTTTAATTTCGGGTGCCCGCTACCGTAATACCATTGGTTCCAGAACCAGTTCATATCTTTCCCGGTAATTTCTTCAAAAGCCAACCGTAATTGTGCAGCCTCCCCACTTTTAAACTTGTTAGTATTTAAGTAACTGTTAAGTGAAGCAAAAAATGCCTCGTCACCCACAATGTTACGCAGCATGTGTAAAATCCTGCCGCCTTTATTATAACTCACTGCATCAAACACTTCTTCTTTATCCGCATAATGAAACCTTACCAGGTCCTTTTTATCGCTGCCACTTTGCAGGTAACCCTGCATATCTTCCAGGTTATGTTCGTCAGCATAATCCTTACCATACTTATATTCATCCCACAGGTATTCACTGTAATTGGCGAAACTTTCGTTTACGGTAAGATGGCTCCAGCTTTCTGCTGTCACCAGGTCGCCAAACCATTGGTGAAATAATTCGTGAGCAATGGTTTCTTCCCATGCATTACCATCTTCCAGTTGACGGTTATTCTGGTAAGCGCTTTCCTGGTGCAGGGTAGCAGTAGTATTCTCCATGGCACCACTTACATAATCCCGGCCTACCATCTGGCTGTATTTCGGCCAGGGAAACTCCACCTTCAAACGGTCTGAGAAAAATCCCATCATTTCAGGTGTAAGACCGAATACTTTCCTGGCATAAGGCGCCTGGTTTTTTTCTACATAATAATTCACCTCTTTTCCTTTATAAGTATCCTTAATAACAGCAAAATCGCCCACTCCCATAAAGAAAAGATAGGGAGCATGTGGCAGCGCCATCTTCCAGGTATCACTGCGTGTGCCGTCGCTGTTTGTTTTCTGGGAGGCAAGTATACCGTTACTTAAAGTGACGTATTTCGAAGGTACCGTCATAGTAAGTTCCTGGGTTGTTTTTTGGGCAGGTTTATCTATAGTAACAAACCAGGCACTGTTGGATTCTGTTTCTCCCTGGGTCCAGATCTGTGTAGGTTTATCTTTTTCTTCGCCTCTGGGGTTAATGAAGTAAAGCCCCTTGGCGCTTGTAATAGCAGCACTTCCAGGCAATTTAAGTTCGTCAGGTTTACTGGTGTACTCAATATATAAAGTATACTTTTCCCTGGCAGTATAAGTGCGGTTAAGCGTGATGTGTAGCTGCATACCGTCATAAACAAATTTTAATGGTGTTTTGGGTGTGCCGCTTATTAAAGACAGTTCCTTAATATCCATTCCTTTTGCATCCAGCGTCACTGAATCCGTAGGGTAAAAGTGCGGTTGTAGTGTCAGCCACTCTTTGCCATACATCTGGGCCTTTTCATAATTAAAACGCACATCCAGTTTGGTATGCACCAGGTCATTAATCCGGGGAGCCGATTCACGTAACTCTGTTTTCCAGGAGGTATCCACGTCATTGTCTTCTTCCTGCGCCAATACAAACAATGGGCTTACTGCAATGGCAAGCGCCAGCATCAAATGTTTCATATGTATATTTTAGAACTTAAAAATAATTGTTGCGAATGCAATAAATGAAAATTTTATTATAAATGGTAAATTGTGCAGATGGTGTAGCTTTGTGATAATATTTTTTATATGAAGATCCGGACCGGTTTTTTACTAGTGTTTTTCCTTACCATTGGCCTTTTTTCAATGGCCCAGCATTATCATTTTGCCTATATTCAAACAGAAAACAACCAACCTTTTTTTGTAAGGATGAATGACGTTTTGTTAAGTTCCTCTGCTTCAGGATATATTATTCTTTCTAAACTTGCAGAAGGGAGCTACTCCCTGGAAATAGGTTCACCCCGGAATGAATTTCCCCGGCAAAACCTGGTTTTAAATGTAGGTAAGAAGGACCTGGGATATGTGTTGAAAAATTATGGAGATAAAGGCTGGGGTCTCGCTAACCTGCAGACAGGTGAGGTGGTGATGCCGGTTAACAGCAATCGTAAACCGGTACGTGATGTGGAGTTAAGTGATGATCCATTCACGGTAGCCCTCGCCGACGTAGTAAACACTCCTTCACTTAAGGAAAAGAACAAAGAACAGGTACGCGTAATCGAAAAACCTGTGGCAGAGGTGCCTGTGGCAGTAAGTCCCGCCCTCCCACCAGAAACAAAATCTACGGAAGTGGTAATTATAGAACCGGTAAAAGCAGAAGCCCTTATTTCCAGTATATCTTTGCTAAGTACCAACATGGATGAGAAAGGCCGGGTTCTTATATACATAGACAAATATGGAGAGGAGGCAGACACCATCCAGGTTTTTATTCCTGCACTGGTGAATACAATAATTACCAGGAAGGAGGAAGTCAAACAGTTGAAAGAGCCTGAAGTAAAAGAAGTAACGAAGGAGAAAGAAAAAGTAAGAGAAAAATTCATCGATATAGAAATGCCTTCGCGAAAACCTGCAGACACATT
>JBKJUT010000118.1:0-2698 GCA_046590515.1 Ferruginibacter sp. | reverse complement strand
ATTAAACTCAAGGTCTATCATATAAGGCCTAAGCAATCCCAGGGAGAGTCCTCCGCCTACATTGCCTGTGATGCTGATGCCATTTTTATTGCTTTTGTTTCCCAACAGGAACTGTTGCTGCACCCCCAGCTTAACCGGGTAAAAATAATTTACTTTTCCATAAATGACCGGGGTATTGGCTGTGAATTCGCGTTGCTGTTTAATTTCTTTTGAATGTTTAATTTCATCCATTTCCAGTTGAAACAACATACCACGCTGAATAGACTGTGCTTTGCCTACTTCCAGAAATCCTCCATAACCATCGGTGGTGAGTTTTACGCCAAAGGCAAAATGCTTTTTATACTTGATCACCCCCTCTTCCTCCTGCCGGGTGATTGCACTTATCCTGTCGCGACGGGCCTCTTTTTTACTTTTCCTCTCTGAAACCTGGCCAAAAGTGGTAGCAAAGAATATATTGGCCAGCAGGACAAATATTAATTTCTTCATGGATGCCTTTTACTTAAGTAAATTTATGCAAAAATACGATGTATGCCTGATGTTAGTTCACATAGTGACAGATCGTACTGATTTTTAGTTTTAATTAATACAAGCTAATATGACAGCAAACGTAATATATAAAGGTCACCTCAGGTGCGAAGCCACCCATCTTCAGAGCGGCAGCCTCCTTGAAACGGATGCTCCTACAGATAACCGCGGCAAAGGCGAAAGGTTCAGTCCAACTGATACTTTATGCGTCTCACTGGCCACGTGTATGATTACCACCATGGGAATTAAGGCCGGGGATATGCAGGTAAATCTTGAAGGCACCAAAATTGAGGTTACAAAGCATATGCTTGCATCTCCGCGCAGAATCGGACGGATTGTAATTAATATTTCCCTGCCGGAAGGACTTAATCTTGATGACAGAGATAAAAAAATATTAGAAACTGTCGGCAACAGCTGTCCCGTCATCAAAAGCCTGCATCCTGATTTATTAATTGAAGCCACCTATAACTGGCCATAGTGATTTTGCGCACTTTCCTTCAGCAGAAAATTACCGATATCACAATGCAGGCATCGTTTTAAACTGCAATATGATTTATGCAAATGAATTAAAGCCTGGGAATCGGCGGATGTTGAATTTGCAATTCCAAACGGCATAAAAATTCCCGTTATACGGTTTTGCTCTGCCTCAATTTCAAGAAACCAATTGGTGGCTTTCTCCACTAACTCAGCTTTTCCCTGGATGATTCCATAGGCGTATACAAATGGGAGCACGGTATTAACCAATAAATTACTGAGTTGTCTTGAACCTGTTTTTTTAACCTGGAATTTACTGGTTTTACCAAACAGGTAATGTGTGTTCCAGTATTCACCAGCCACTGAATGTAAAACCTTTTTCAAAGAGGTTATGTTTGTAGATTCCATAAAAATTGAAAACGGGCGGGGATGATTACAAACCAAAGCAGCAAGCTGCGCCAGCCTTATAGTTGGAAAATTTGCTGGCCTCATCCTTAAATAATATAAGGGATAAGCTACAGGACTAAGGTCATATTTTTTTTTAAGGAACCGGTATTCCTGCCATAGCCAATTATTGTATTCATCTTTTTGAGAGCTGCTCAACAAACCTGCCTGACCGAATAATAATGCTTCTAACTGCCCTGGAACAGCGCTATGTTTTCTAATTAACCTGTAGGAAAGGGAAATGGCTACCTGTTCAAAAGTTTCACCATTTAACCTGCCGCCGAAATTATGTGCCAGCATGCGCCACAATACTTCCTCCCAATCGAACCTGGATTGTTCCAGCGCCTTCCTGATTACTAAAGATTTTTCTAAGAGGCGTTCGTGAAATAATTTTATTTTCCAGCTCTCCCAGGTGTGTGCAGGCACGTCATTTAATATTGAACCACATGCCAGTGAAGAAGGTTCCTGCATCAGCATCTCATAACGGCTAAGTAGCAACGAAGATACTTTATCATGTAATACCAGTGTAGGGAAATCCAGGCCCAGGTCGGTGTCATCCTGCCAGACTACGTGCAGGATAACATTCCGGTAATTGGGATCACTTGTATGACCATGAGCTAACCAATCTGAAGTATTTACATGTAACTCTATATGCCCTACCCAGGTGGAATTTTCATACCTGATCCTGGCATTTAAAAAATCCGGCCCTTGCCCCTTATTAATTGTGCCCGGATGGACAATGCGTAATGGTTGATCTTGGGTTGACAGGAGGCCGGTTAGCCGGTAATAATTATGTTCCCATATGTATTGTAATAATCGCTCGGTCACTTTCCCGGGTTGAAAAGTGAAAATAGAAAAAATAGGTATCGCCACATGGGCGCCTGGGGAAAAGTACTCTAAAAGTACACTTACTGTATGGTGTCCAGCAAGTGGATTACCCTGCTGACCGGTAACCCCATCACGTTATAGAAATCACCGGCAATAGATTGTATCCCTACTACACCTATCCATTCCTGGATGGCATAGGCGCCTGCTTTATCATAAGGCTTATATTTATCTACATAATATTCCATTTGCACAAGGGAAAGAGGGTGAAAGGTTACATGGGTTTTATCAGAAAATACCTGTTCTTTTCCACGGAAGCTGACGCATACCCCGGTAATTACCTGGTGGGTTTTGCCAGCTAGCCTGCCCAGGATAGTTATGGCATCTTCCCGGCTGGTGGGTTTGCCGATTACCTCGTTATTACACACAA
>JBKJUT010000166.1:0-7109 GCA_046590515.1 Ferruginibacter sp. | reverse complement strand
TAGTGAGAGGTATGGCTGTAAATGACACAGGTAAGCCTATTGCAATGCCAGTAGGACCTGGTATAAATGGCCGTTTATTTAATGTTACTGGTGATGCCATTGATGGTTTGCCACAGGTAAGTAAAGAAAATGGCCGTCCTATTCACGCAAAGCCTCCGTTATTTGAAGACCTGAGTACTGCCAATGAAATATTATATACCGGAATTAAAGTAATTGACCTGATTGAGCCTTATGCAAAAGGTGGTAAGATTGGTTTGTTCGGTGGTGCGGGTGTGGGTAAGACAGTTTTGATCCAGGAATTGATAAACAATATTGCGAAAGCATATAGCGGTTTATCTGTATTTGCCGGTGTGGGTGAAAGAACCCGTGAAGGAAATGACCTGATGCGTGAGATGATTGAAGCGGGGATTATGAATTATGGCGAGAAGTTCAAGCATAGTATGGAAGAAGGTGGATGGGATCTTAGTTCCGTTAACCTTGAAGATCTTAAAGAATCAAAAGCCACATTTGTTTTCGGACAAATGAATGAACCACCGGGAGCAAGGGCTCGTGTAGCCTTAAGCGGTTTAACATTGGCGGAATATTTCCGTGATGGTGAGGGAGAAGGACAGGGAAAAGACATTTTGTTTTTCGTAGATAATATCTTCCGTTTTACCCAGGCGGGTTCTGAGGTGTCGGCCTTATTGGGTCGTATGCCAAGCGCTGTGGGTTACCAGCCTACACTCGCTACCGAGATGGGATTGATGCAGGAGCGTATTACTTCAACCAAGAACGGATCCATTACGTCGGTTCAGGCGGTGTATGTACCGGCGGATGATCTGACCGATCCGGCCCCGGCAACTACCTTTGCCCACCTGGATGCCACCACGGTATTAAGCCGTAAGATTGCCGATCTTGGAATTTACCCAGCAGTTGATCCGTTGGATAGCACCAGCCGTATACTTACCCCGTTAATTGTGGGTGACCTGCATTACAATACAGCAAACAGGGTTAAACTGATCTTACAACGCTATAAAGAATTACAGGATATTATTGCCATCCTTGGTTTAGATGAGTTAAGTGATGAAGATAAACTGGTAGTATCACGTGCCCGTAAGGTGCAGCGTTTCCTAAGCCAGCCTTTCTTTGTGGCTGAACAGTTTACCGGCTTAAAGGGTGTATTGGTGCCTATCGAGGATACCATACGTGGTTTCAATTCTATTATGGATGGTGAGGTAGATGAATACCCTGAAGCAGCTTTCAATCTCGTAGGCACTCTGGAAGATGCTGTTGAAAAAGGTAAGAAACTGATGGCAGCAGCACAGGTTTAAAATGTCGCTTCAGCCTTCTTTGTAATACAATGACTATTAGCATTTAACCCTTGTCGTTATGACTTTAGAAATATTAACCCCGGAACGCAAGATCTTCAGCGGTGAAGTGTATGGTGTACAATTGCCGGGTATCAGCGGCTTGTTTGAAGTACTGGATAAGCACGCGCCTTTGGTGAGTGCCCTGAAAGCAGGTAATCTCAAAGTGTTGCGTGATAAGTCAACCGTATCAAATTATAAGATACAAGGTGGCTTTGTAGAAGTGTTGAAAAACAAGACTACTGTTCTGGTAGAAGGAGCACAAGAGTTATAAAAGTTTATACTTAACATGAAAGCTACCCTCGGGTAGCTTTTTTTTTAGCCTGGTCAGGCTTGTGGTTTTAATTGTAAATAACTCCAGGCAAAAAAAGGCATCAATAAAAAAGTGGAAATCCACCAGTAGCCCGGTGTTAAATGTGAGACCACCAGCGCCAGCAATCCCAGGTAAAATGGATAAAGTATAAATAAGAGGCCCACGATGATTGAATCATAATGACCGGTATGACCGGCTTTTTTCCAGGTAATATGCTGTACCGGTCGGTAAATAGGAAAGTGCAGGATCCGGCCCAGGAAAGCAGGAAGCTGGAGAAGTGCTTTTTTAAGTTTGCTTTGCCGGATAAACAGAGGAGAAAGTTCAGGTGCCCCGGCTTTGGCTTCTATGACCAGTCCTTCAAGTTCATGCTGTAACTTTCCATTGAATTCTTTTATCGAGTTACCGAAACCGTTAGTTAAGTCTGTATCTTTTTTATAAATAGGATTTCCCGCCTTGATCTGCACATTTTTTCCGAAAACCCGGAAGGCCTGGTAATTGATTCCCACCGGGATGACTACCAGCGGTATTCCTTCCTGCCAACTGCTTATAGCTAACCTGGCGGTGCCTTTTTTCAACGGCCTGAGGTGCCATTCGTTTTCGCAGCGTCCTTCACTGAATATTAATACAATCCCGTTTTTTTTAAAAATATCACGGCAAGCCTGGAAAGTATGGTAATTGTTTTCCAGGTTCTCAGCTCCTTCACTTATGCGGTATACCGGCAGCATTTTCATGGCTGTAAGCAGCTTTATATATAGGGGCCTGGAATATACATCTCCCCTGGCAAGTGAATATACAGGCCGTCTGAAAAGAGTGGCAATTATAACCGCATCCAGGAAGGAATTAGGGTGATTAACTGCCAGTAATAATGGACCCCTGGCAGCAAGTAATTTTTTTGGATGAACCCACACCATCCTGCAATACAATAAAAAGGCCAGCCTGGCAGGAATTTTCAGCAGTTCGTAGAGCACACTTTTTTTACGAATATAGAGAATAGTTTTTTATAGCAACTGCAGGCAAAGCCAAAATTAATTTAGTTGTGGATCAATGGGGAAGTTGATCATCATTTCATATTTACCGCCAAGATGCCGCAGGCCGGCTTTCCAGATATCATCTAAGGCGGTGTGAAACACAATATCTCGGTTACTATTCACCGTTAGCCAGCTTTTTTCATTAAGTTCATTTTCCAGTTGCCCGTTTTCCCAGCCACTGTAGCCGATAAAAAATTTAATCTTATCTGTTTCTACCTGGTTATTGCGGATAAGTGACTTGAGAACATCGAAATCGCCGCCCCAATAAATGTCATCTGCAATAAGCTGACTGTCTGGCAACAGGTCAGGATACTGGTGTATATAGTGTACCGTATCCATTTGAACAGGCCCACCAGTGTAAACCGGCAGGGGGAAATCATCCAGGTCGCTGATAAGATCTGACAGGTTGTAATGATGTAATTTATTAAGTACAAATCCAAAACTACCTTCTTCATTGTGCCGGCACATCAGCACCACGCTTCGCTTGAAATTCTCATCCTTCAGGAAAGGATCAGCAATCAATAAGGTTCCCTGGTCTGGTGAAATCATGATAGCAAAATAAACTATTCTGGTAAAAAGGTTTAATAAAAATAATAACAAATAGGTAACCGTTGTTCGTAAAATTTAGCTAAAATAGCAGGGATTGTTTTTAATAAGTAACTTACTGGTTTACATTTGTGTAAGTATAAGGCCTAACACTATATACGTTTCATGAAAAGAATCTTTCCTATTATTTCCATTTTAATCCTGCTTTCACTTTTGGGCCTGATATTTTTTCAGTTCCTGTGGTTGAAAACAGCCGGTGAAGTAAAAGAACAGCAATTAAAGGAGAACGTGATCCGTGCAGTAAATGAAGCCGGCAACAAACTGGTTGAAGATGTGATGATTTTACCGATGAAAAGAAAATCAGATCTGATCTTTCCCTCTGATAAAATTCAGAATGAACTTTTTAAATCCTCGGTAATACAGCGTTATAGCCGGGAAGAGATTCATGATGTGATACGTAAGGCACTTGACAACCACATGTTGAAAAACGTAGATTTTGAATTTGCGATCACGCAAAATTCTGTTACCGGCGACCAGGTACAATCGGATAATTTTTTCAAATATTATGTAGATAGCTCGAATCATACCCAGCAGGTTATCCCGCTGATTCCACCCAGCGGGAGTAATATGGAAAACCTGGCACCGGAAGAATTCCTGGTGGTGATTGTGCCGCACCAGCGTACACTTATATTAAAAGGAATTACCTGGTTTATCCTGGGTGCAATTCTTTTTACATTAATAATTACTGCAGCATTTTTCATAACTATCCGTACCCTGCTGAAACAAAAAAAACTCAGCGAGATAAAATCTGATTTCATCAATAATATGACTCATGAATTTAAAACTCCGTTGGCCACTATTTCCCTGGCCGTGGACGCATTAAAAAATGAGAAGGTTGCCGGTGACCGGGAGAAAACAAATTATTTTACCGGCATCATAAAGGAAGAAAATAAACGGATGAATAAGCAGGTGGAAACTATTCTGCAGGCTGCTTTACTTGATAAGCAGAAAGTGGAATTAAATCTTAAAAGATTGTCGGCCCACGAATTGATCACCAGTGCGCTGAATAACATAAACCTGCCAATCCAGGAGAAGAACGGTAGACTGGCGGTTGCTTTAAATGCCGAACCGGATATGATCATGGCAGACGAAGTTCATTTCACTAATTTGATAAACAGTTTATTGGATAACGCAGTAAAGTATTCGAAAGAGCATCTTGTGGTAAAACTAACTACCTCGGTGAGTGGCCATTTCCTCAAAGTAAAAATTGAAGACAATGGCATTGGCATGAACAAGGAAACCTTGCACCGGATATTTGAAAAATTTTACCGGGCTCATACCGGGAATATTCATAATGTAAAAGGTTTCGGCCTTGGATTAAGTTATGTAAAGACAATGGTGGAAGCCCACAAGGGGACGATTAAAGCTGATAGTACCCTGGGTAAAGGCAGCTGTTTTGTAATAACTATACCACTTGCCCGATAGTTATGCACCAGTATCCACATCAATTCACATCTTCTGCACACCCACAAATCTCTGTAAATGGCCTAAATCTAAGCCAGTGCCACCCTTCTTCGTGTGGATAAATATGTTTTCAAAAAAAAGTGTCGCAAAGTGGGAAAAAGTGTTATTTTGTGTGAATAACTACTTACAACCAACTTAATTACACTAGATGATCGGTTTCATAGGAGAATATGACTCTACTATCGATACGAAAGGACGTTTCCTTTTGCCGGCCGGTCTGAAGAAACAACTTCCTGACCAGGAAACTTCTTTTGTGATTAACAGGGGCTTCGAAAAATGCCTCACCCTTTACCCGTCGCAAAGCTGGAAACCCATCTTTAAAGATATCAGCAACCTGAATGAATTTGATCCCAAAGCACGGGAATTCCGTCGTTATTTTTTAAACGGGGCTCAACAGGTTGAACTGGATAGTGCCGGCCGGCTATTATTGCCGAAAAACCTGATGGATCATGCCTCGCTGGAAAAGGATATTGTGTTGGTGTCGGCAGTTAATAAAATCGAAATCTGGGATAAAATCAAATACCAGCAGTTCTTTGAATCTTTTTCACCGGAAGCTTTCAGTAACCTGGCTAATGCAGTAATGAACAAACCTGAAACCGGGCTTTAACTGATGAGCCAGCAAAGTGACATACCTGCCGGACTGCCAATGGGCAACGGCAGTTACCATGTACCGGTTTTGTTACATGAATGTATCGAAGCTTTGCACATCCGGCCAGCGGGGGTGTACGTAGACTGCACTTTTGGCGGCGGCGGGCACAGCAAAGTGATTCTGGAACATTTAAATGAGCACGGACGCCTGATCGTATTTGACCAGGATGAAGCTGCACGCAAAAACGTACCAGCAGACAGCAGGATTTTATTTGTTCCTCAGAATTTCAGGCATTTGCAACGGTTTTTGAGGCTGCACAAGCATAACCAGGTAGATGGAATACTGGCTGACCTCGGAGTGTCGAGTCACCAGTTTGATACGGCAGATCGCGGGTTTTCAACCCGTTTCGAAGCGGACCTGGATATGCGTATGGATAGCCGGCAAAAACTGACTGCCGCTCAAATATTAAATGAGTATACAGAAGCCCGGTTACATAAAATGTTTGAACAATATGGCGAGGTCACCAATTCAAAATCATTGGCCAAAGGCATTATTGCACAAAGAAACCTTTCTCCTTTTTCTACCACGGGCCATTTTAAAAAAGCAGTGTACGACCTGGTCAAAGGCAACCCAAACAAGTATTTCGCCCAGGTTTTCCAGGCTTTACGCATCGCCGTTAATGATGAAATGGGTGCATTAAAGGATTTGTTGAGTCAAACAACAGGTTTATTGAAGCCCAATGGAAGGCTGGCAATTATCACCTTCCATTCATTGGAAGACAGGATGGTGAAAAATTTTTTTAAGACAGGGTCGGTTGAGGAAGTGGAAGCAGATGATGTGTATGGAGGCAAACCCGAAAGCCCGTTGATTATAATAACAAAAAAACCAATTACTGCAAATGACCAAGAGTTACAGGAAAATCAAAGGTCACGCAGTGCCAAACTAAGGGTTGCTGAAAAAAAATAACTGCTTGTATTCATGACAGATAAAAATCAGACCTCGGTAAATTCTAAAATAGACTGGAAACGGATATTTAATTACAGGTTCATTGTGAAAAATGTTCCCTTCTTTTTATTTCTCTCTGTACTGGCTGTCATGTATATCTATAACGGGCATTACGCTGATAAACTCATGAGGAAGATAGCAGTCAGTGAAAAAAACATCAAAGAATTACAATACGAATACAAGACTATTCAAAGCGAGGTAATATTCAGAAGCAAAGCCAGTGAATTAGTCAAAGCTGTTGAACCTCTCGGATTGCGGGAACTGAAAAATCCACCGATAGAATTAAAAGATTCTCTTAAGCATATTGAATAATAACCCTTGGAAATAAAAAGAGACATATTGTGGCGAGTTTACCTGTGCTTTTTGTGCATGGTACTGCTGGGCGTAATGGTGTTAGGCCGGGCGGTTTATATTCAGCAGGTACAGGGAAAATACTGGCAGAATATGGGTGACAGCCTGCACCAGAAATTCTTACCCATCAATGCAGAACGTGGCAGCATTTTTAGCGAAGATGGAAATATGTTAAGTACTTCAGTGCCCATATTCGATATCTATATCGATTTCGGCGCAGATGGTTTACGCGAAAAGCAAGGCAAAAGGTTTTGGGATAACCTGGATTCATTGAGTCTCAGCCTGGCTACTTTATTTAATGATAAAACTCCTGCCGGTTATAAGCAGGAACTGAAGCACGCCTATTCCGATAAAGAACGCTATTACATTTTAAAGAGAAAGATATCGTTCGAGCAATATAAACTGCT
>JBKJUT010000115.1:0-4398 GCA_046590515.1 Ferruginibacter sp. | reverse complement strand
CTATTATATCATCAGCTTCAAACCCATCTTTTTCAATGCATGGGATATTAAAGGCAGTAATTATTTTTTTGATATCGGGCACGGCAGGAAGCTCCGGAGGATATTATCTCAGCCGTGCCCGATATCAAAAAAATAATTACTGCCTTTAATATCCCGTGCATTGAAAAAGATGGGTATGAGGCTGATGATATAATTGGCGCCCTTGCCAAGCAGGCAGAGAAAGCAGGCTACCAGGTTTTCATGGTTACACCCGATAAAGATTATGGGCAGTTGGTATCCGGGAATATTAAAATCTATAAACCGGGTTACCAGGGAGGAGTCGTGGAAATACTGGGACCAGAAGAAGTTTGCAAAAAATGGGATATAGCAAACGTGGACCAGGTGATAGATATCCTTGGACTGATGGGAGATGCTGTTGATAACATCCCTGGCATACCTGGAGTAGGCGAAAAAACGGCCGCTAAGCTTTTAAAAGAATTTCATAGCCTGGAAAATATTCTTGCGCAGTCACATACTATAAAGGGAGCCCTGGGTGAAAAAATAAGGAACGGGAAAGAAAAAGCTATCATGAGCAAAAAACTGGCGACCATCATTCTTGATGTACCCGTTACCTTTCATGAAGAAGATTTTTGTATGAAAGATTGGAACAGGGAGGCGCTTACAGATATTTTTACTGAACTCGAATTTAAATCAATGGGCCGCCGGATACTGGGTGAAAACCTGCCGCTTGCCGGTCCGTTGCCGCCAGCTCAGATGGATTTGTTCGGCAACCCGCTCAATAATACCCCGGCAACTGAGGCCCGTGTTGCAGCTGCACCTGATCTTACAGTTGTAGATAAAAACATTCAGAATACTCCTCACCATTACACACTTGTCAATACTCCTGAAGGAATAACTGAATTATTGAATTTACTGGAGAAGGAAAAGGAAGTAAGTTTTGATACAGAAACCACCAATATAGATGCAAACATGGCGGAACTGGTGGGTTTAAGTTTTTCCATTAATCCGGGAGAAGGATTTTATATACCATGCCCGGAAGACCGGGATGTCACCCTGGAGTTGCTGGATCAATTCAAACCTTTTTTCCTGGATAAGGAACGCACCTGGATCGGACATAACCTCAAGTATGACCTGCTGGTTTTAAAATGGTATGGTGTAGAAATCTCCGGTAAGCTGATAGATACCATGCTGGCCCATTACGTGATTGAACCGGATGGTAAAAGAAGTATGGATGTATTAAGTGCTATGTACCTGGGTTATGAACCCATTCCTATCACAGATCTTATCGGCAAGAAAGGGAAATCCCAGGGAACCATGCGTGATGTGGAAATTGAAAAGGCTAAAGAATACGCTGTGGAAGATGCTGATATTACCCTGCAACTTAAAAATGTGTTCTTACCGCAACTGAAAGAGCGGGCGGTGGAAAAGGTTTTCTCTGAAGTTGAAAACCCACTGGTGCAGGTATTAACTGACATGGAATTTGAAGGGATAAGAGTAGATGAAGATTTCCTGAACCGTTATTCGAAAGAACTGGAAGAAGAAGCGAGGTTGGCAGAAGAAAGCGTGTATGCCCAGGCGGGAGTAAAGTTTAACCTGGCCTCTCCAAAGCAGTTGGGAGAAGTACTGTTCGAAAAAATGAAGCTTGATGACAAAGCTAAAAAAACCAAGACAGGCCAGTTTGCTACCGGGGAAGATGTGCTGTTGAAACTGGCAAATCAACATAAGATTTGTGACGACATTCTTACTTTCCGTGAACTCACCAAGCTGAAATCCACTTATGTAGATGCACTGCCCTTAATGATTAACCCTAAAACAGGCCGGGTACATACCAGCTATGCACAGGCAGTGGCAGTTACCGGAAGGTTAAGCAGCAACAATCCCAACCTTCAGAATATACCCATACGTACTGAAAAAGGCCGGGAGATACGTAAAGCCTTTATTCCCAGAGACGAGGGTCATGTATTGGTTTCAGCTGATTACTCGCAGATAGAATTGCGTATTGTAGCAGCTATCAGCGCCGATAAAAATATGTGTGAAGCTTTCCAGACCGGCAAAGACATTCATACTGCTACTGCAGCTAAAGTATTTAATGTAGAAGAAAGTGAGGTGACCAAAGAAATGCGTTATAAAGCCAAGAGTGTAAATTTTGGAATTATCTATGGACAGGGCGCCTTTGGCCTTGCAGAAAACCTCGGGATACCACGCTCGGAAGCCAAAGAGATCATCGACAATTATAAAAAACAGTTTCCCGGTATTCAGAAATACATGGATGATACTATAAATTTTTGCAAAGAAAATGGCTACGTCGAAACACTCATGGGCAGGAAACGTTGGTTAAAGGATATTAACAGCGCCAACTTTACGGTAAGAGGTTTTGCAGAACGTAACGCGATCAATTCGCCTATACAGGGCAGCGCGGCTGATATGGTAAAACTCGCTATGATACGTATTCACCATGAATTTAAACAGCGTAATTTCCGTTCCAGGATGCTGTTGCAGGTGCATGACGAACTTGTTTTTGATGTAGTAAAGGAAGAACTGGAACTTGTAAAACCTGTCATACTCGAATGTATGCAAACCGCACTTATGTTGCCAAACAATGTACCAGCCAATGCAGAGTTAGGTTCAGGTCTGAACTGGCTTGAGGCGCATTAATTATTACTGTATTCTTGCATTTACCGATATCAATGGTTACTTTAGTCCCCTTTACCAAACCAAGATAAATATGAGATATATTATTTTAGGCACTTGCCTGTTTGTTGCAGCTATGACAGGTTGTACCAATAATGAAAAATCCGGTTCTACGGCAGAAATTAAAGATTCCACCTCAAGAATGGAAGTACTTACACCTGTTCCTGATTCAGTTATGATGAAAAACTGGATGGCTTATGCAACCCCTGCCGATATGCATAAATTAATGAGTGAGTGGGATGGCACCTGGGAAGGAACAGTGATAGCCTGGCACAAACCAGGTATGCCGGCCGATACCAGCAAATCTACCAGTGTGAACAAAATGATTATGGGTGGCCGTTACCAGCAAAGCTCTTATTCCGGCAATATGATGGGCATGCCATTCGAAGGAATGAGTGTGATGGGTTATGATAATGCAAAAAAAGTCTTTTTTACTAATTGGATTGACAACATGGGCACGGGAATTATGAACAGCGAAGGAACCTGGGACCCTGCCACTAAAACCCTGACCACCACGGGCAAAATGATTGACCCAAGCCGCGGTACCGCTCGGGAAATGACAGCACGCCAGGAAATGAAAATCATTGACCCTACCCACCAGACAATGGACATGTACGGACCTGGTGATGACGGAAAAGAGTTTCATTGGATGCATATTGACCTCGTTAAAAAATAATATTTTGAACCACAAAAAAACCGCTGTAATCTCAGCGGTTTTTTTTTGTCCTGTTAAACCGTGCATTAATTATAAGTACCGACCTTTATTATAATGGATAAACCAATTTTGATTTATTGTTATGATGCCTGGTGCGGATGGTGTTATGGCTTTAGCAGTGTAATCAGTAAAATAGCAGCACATTATCATGACTTCGATATTGAAATTTTAAGCGGTGGAATGATACTGCCCGAAAAACCGGTACATATTAAAGCCTCGGCATCCTATATCCTGGCTACATACCGGCATATTGAATCTCTCTCAGGTGTAAAGTTTGGTGATGATTTTTTATGGCACATCAAAAACCCCGAAGAAAGTGACTGGTATCCGGATTCTATTAAGCCCGCAATTGCCTTATGTATATTTAAAGAATTTTACCCGCAAAGAGCAGTCGGATTTGCTGCAGATCTTCAGTATGCCTTACATTATGAAGGCCGCGACCTGACGGACGACGAAGCGTATCGCCATTTACTGGAGAAGTACAGTATTCAACCGGAAATTTTTTATGAAAGATTAAAAGACCCTTCTTACGAGGAAGATGCCAGGTATGAATTTGCCCTGGTTAAACAATTACAGGTGACAGGCTATCCCTGCGTTTTTATCCAGACAGGAGAAACCAAATTTCACCTGGTGGCCAGGGGCTATACTAATTATGAAGAATTGTCAATAAGGATAGACCAGGTAATACAGAAACAAAAAAATATTACTTAGATGCCGTACTTGCTGCCGGCCTTTTTGGATTTAAGGAAGGTTCTATTTCATTGATCCAGGTGGTAAACTGTTCCCTGGTAAATACCTTTTTTAATTTGTCGTCGCGTTCAGCTACCAACTTCATTTTTTTGGCTTTATATGCTTCAATATTACCCACCCCGTTTTTCACGGCTCCATCTAACATCTTTTGCTGGTCCTTATAAAATTCTCCTATTACTTTTGAAGCTTTATCATTGGCGTCAATATTCAGCTTTAAATCCTTCAGACGATCCATTGCCACC
>JBKJUT010000314.1:0-4914 GCA_046590515.1 Ferruginibacter sp. | reverse complement strand
TACAGCGCTACCCGCAATCGCCGGAGACGGATGAAGCGCTGGCAATAGTAAAAGATATTTACATTGAAGAAGGTAAACCTGGAGAGTACCTGGAGCTGATGCAGCGCAATGGCATAAACGTGTCAGTCAGCGAAGCCGATTCGATCACCTATTCGTCGGCCCTGGTAAAATATAATACCGGTGATTGCACTTCTGCTATTGAAGCCCTGTCCAAATACCTGGGTAAATTTCCTGACGGTAACAGCAGCCTTGACGCGGCTTATCAAAGAAGTGAATGTTACAGGAAGAACAAGGAGTGGCAAAAGGCTATTGATGGTTATGTGTTTGTACACGGAAAGGGTTTGAGCCGTTTTTTTGAAAATGCTACGCTGCAGGCTGCCCAACTCTATTATTTTGAATTAAAAGATTATACAAATGCACTGAAATATTTTGAATCCCTGCGTCAGAATGCCGTGAACCAGGATAACCTGCTGGAAGCACTTAGAGGGCAGGTACGTAGTTATTACCAGCTTAAACAATATAGCCAGTCCAATATTGCCGCACGTGAATTACTGACCAGGAAGGGGATCAGCACTGATGACCGCTCGGTAGCATACCTGGTATTGGGTAAATCTCAGCAATTGTCTGGTGATTGTACCGCTGCTATCAGTTCCTTTAAATCAGCGGCTGCTATTAATAAATCCGCCTGGGGTGCAGAAGCCCGTTACGGAATTGCTGCCTGCTACTTCTCTATGAATAACCTTTCTGCTGCCGAAAAAGCTGCTTCCGCTGTAATAAAAGAAACCGGGTCATACGAATTGTGGCTTACCAGATCTTACTTATTACTGGGTGATATATTTATGATCCAGAAAGATTATTTCAATGCCAAAGCTACTTTTGAAAGTGTAGCCAAGAACAGTAACATTGCGGAAATAAAAGGGGAAGCACAACAGAAACTGGAAAGAGCAGTATTGGAAGAGAAAACAAATTCTAAAATAGGTAATTAAGATACAGATATGAACTACAAAATTGCCAAGATATTGATACTGGTGGTAATTAACTGCTGCTTTAATTTTGCGGTTAGGGCCCAGCGTGATACCATTAAAAAGCCGTCAATCGACATTAATTCATCTTACAAACCGGTGTTACGTAATGCTGTAAAAATAAATTTTTCCGGCTCACAACTGGCGGCTGATACCTCCAGACCAAAACTGTTATACACTATACCATCCCAGAACCTGTTTTATGCTTACCAGCCGATAAGTGTAAAACCTCTGGCCCTGGTTGCTGATACTGGTCTTTACCTGGGAGACAGGCATTACATCAAAGCAGGTTTCGGCGGGTACAGTACTCCCTATCTCGAAGCAGGTATAAGCCTGGGTGACGGTAAAAAGAGCCTGGTAAATATATACGGCAGTTACCTGTCATCCACCGGGAAAATAAAAAACCAGGATTATTCCAACCTTTCGGTAAAGGGTACTGGCAGTTATTTTACCCCGGCTAATGAAATATACGGCGGGGTAGGGTTTCGTAACAATGATGTTTACCTGTATGGTTATGATCATAATGTGTATGATTATAGAAAGCAGGAGGTGAAGCAGCAACTTCAATCTGTTTTTTTTAATGCGGGAATGAGAAATATACGTGTCAATTCTTTAGGTATCAATTACCATCCTGATGTGCAGGTGGATTTTTTCACTAACCGGGATAAGGCTACAGAAACAACGGTAACTGTTGAACTGCCTGTAAACAGAAAATTCGGCGAAAATTTCCTGGGAAGTATCGCTTTTTCCGGGGCTTTTACCAATTACAATACCCTCGGTAATTTAACCCAGGTTTCAGTGCGCAATAACCAGGTTTCAGTATCACCGGCTTTACTATATGCAAAACCATTATTGAGTATTCATGCAGGAGTAACTCCCGCCTGGAATAATGGCAGATATGTGGTATTCCCCAATATTTACTTTGAAGCACAATTAAAAGAGAAAATTTTCATGGTACATGGTGGATGGATTGGCCATTTTACCAAGAATACCTATCAAAATCTTATAAACGCTAACCCTTACCTGCTGCCTGTGAATTCCCAGACCAATACCAGGGAGACGGAACTTTACGGTGGTATAAAAGGAAGCCTGGGCAAACATTTTAATTTTAATACGAAGGCTGGTATTATTTCTTACAATGACATGCCTTTGTTTATAAATGACACGGCTTCTGTTTCAAACGGTTTTATTATCAGCAATGAACCAATAATGAATAATTTCCGTTTGCATGGTGATGCGGCTTATTTGCGTGATAAATTTTCGCTTAATGCGGGAATTACATTTAATGGATATACCGGGATGAAGAAAAATGTCAGAGCCTGGAACACTTTACCATTGGAATTAACTGCTTCATTAAGGTGGCAGGCATTTAATAAATTATTACTGAAGAGTGACCTGTATATGTTTGGAGGTGGTCATGCCCTGGTGAATAAGACTGATTTTCCTATGTCAGGCGGCCTGGATATAGGATTGGGAGCTGAATATAAAATTAACAGGCAGTTCAGTGCCTGGTTAAAGGTGAACAACCTGTTAGATGATAAATACGAGCGCTGGCATAACTATCCTGTCTATGGGATAAATTTATTGGGAGGTATCCTTATTCATTTCTGATATTTGCAAAACATACGCTTATGGAAGAACTGATAGCCGCATATTTATTTCAACACCATTATTGCCCTGTTCCCGGACGGGGTCAACTGGTTATAAAGGAGAAACCTGCCTGCTATGTATTAGGTGAGAAAAAATTATATCCTCCCATACCATTTATTGAATTTAATTCCCAACCGTGTTCAAGTGATGACCTGTTGAATTATATTTCTCTCAGGCTGCAGGTTCCGGTGGAAGCTGCCCGGCAAGGCCTGGATAATTATTCTGCCCGGCTGGAGAAACTGGATGCTTTCGCTGAAATGGTAATTCCTGGCGCCGGTAAATTCTACACCACTACTGAAGGGGAATTGGTTTTTAAATCCATTTCTGCTGTGGAGCACTTCCGGCCACCTGTACATGCAGAGCGGGTGATTCATCCGCAAGCTACCCACGCGATACTGGTCGGTGACAAGGAAAGTAATTCAGCACAGATGGCTGAATTTTATAGTGAAAGCACACGGGTTACAGGAGGTAAATGGTGGATTGGCGCCCTCTTATTATTTATTATAGCGATAGCAATGATTATTATGTATTACTCTGACCGGGGAACGGAAAACTGGGGCAACGGAAATCCAGTGCCGGCTGCAGAGGAACACCCTACCTACAACACTCCGGGCCAGTAATTTCAATTTATAAAAAGCGTGTATGCACCACTATTTTGATTGCCCGGTTTGTAAAAGTAATGCTGTTCGCTTTTCTTTCTCAGCTATTGACCATACCGTGTCAGGCGAGTCTTTTGAAATATGGTCCTGTGACAACTGTAGTTTAATGTTTACACAGGATGTGCCGGCTGAAGCAGAGATCGGGCGTTATTATGCTTCACCTGAATATGTGTCACACTCAGACACGCGTGAAGGAATAGTGAATAAATTATACCACCAGGTAAAGAAGTACACGCTTAGAGAAAAAAAAGCCCTTATTGAGAAAGAAACCGGTCTGGCAGCCGGTAAGCTCCTTGATATAGGATGTGGTACGGGCGCCTTCCTGCATACAGTCCAGGAAGCAGGTTGGCAGGTAACAGGGGTAGAACCGGATGCTGGTGCCCGTCAAAAGGCAGATGAAACTTATCAATTAAAGGTTCGTCCTTCCCACGAACTATATACATTGATACCGGGAAGTTATGATGCAATCACTATGTGGCATGTATTAGAGCATGTACATAGCCTGCATGAGTGTGTACAGCAATGCCGGCAGCTGTTATCGGAAAAAGGCCGGCTGTTGGTGGCAGTACCAAACCATACATCCGTTGATGCCAGGCATTATAAAGATCAATGGGCTGCGTATGATGTGCCCCGTCACCTGTACCATTTTTCCCCGCATAGTATGAATGTATTAATGAATGCGCATGGCCTCCAGATAAAAAAAATACGACCTATGTGGTTCGATAGTTTTTACGTGAGTATGCTGAGTGAAAAATTCAATAAAGAAAAGGGTAATATAGTCAATGCTTTAATAACCGGGCTCTCCTCAAATTATAAGGCCCTTGTCAACCCTGCAAAGTGCAGCTCAGTAATATACGTGATCGGCAAATAATCAAATTTTACAGAAATTTTACAGGTTGGCACAACAGTTGTTTTTTACGTGCAGGCAGATCAGTATAAAAAACATTACTGTTTAGGTTGTAAAGCCTGCTACAGTAAGTTTTATCCCCGGTAATATTTATATTATAAAATAATTTTGCCGGGTATTTAATTGTGATTATATTTGGTCTACCTCTGAGCCGGTTATTTTTTCTATTCTCCCGATCGATATAATACCAGCTCTACATCCGAAGCGATTTTCGCGTATCCTCTTGAATACCCCAAACCTTTCAAAAGCCTCTTCCGAATACCCCTTTGAAAAATATTTATTTTTTATAAATAATATTTTTCCTGATGCGATTTTTACTAAGTATTATTTTATTTATTTCTTTGCTTCCGGTTGCCGCCCAAAGGGTATGTGAGTCTAATGAGTATGCGGAACAACTAAGCAGGGGAGGCCGTCTGGCATCTGGTTCGGTAGTTACCGGCGATGCACGCCGCGATACTATGTCTAACGAGGTTATTACCATTCCGGTAGTCATTCATCTTATATACAATACTGCCGCTCAAAATATCAGTGATGCCCAGATACTATCCCAATTAAATGTTTTAAATAATGACTTCAGGATGAAGAATGCAGATGCTGTAAACGTACCTGCTGCCTTTAAAAACCGTGCAGGTGATGCGCGTATCACTTTTTGCCTCGCCCGCGTAGATCCTAAAGG
>JBKJUT010000154.1:0-2770 GCA_046590515.1 Ferruginibacter sp. | reverse complement strand
CTCAGACTTTATCTTCAGCAACATAACCTCGCCTAAATAATTCGCTGGCTAGTACCAATAAATCATATGCTGTAAGCACATGGAACGGGAAGCAAAGTGAAAGATTTAATTAGACTACTTCTTGCTATTTTTAACGCATGTCTGTTCCCATAAAGAAGCTTAAGACAGTGCAACTTGCAGCGGTTATTTTCTTAACAGTTTCAGGTGGACCTTACGGTTTGGAACCGCTGCTTACTTATGCAGGTAATGAGGCGGCAATTTTACTTTTGGTAGTAACACCCATTTTGTGGGATATTCCTTCCATTCTTACAGTTCTTGAACTGAATAGCATGATGCCCGTAACCGGTGGATATTATCAATGGGTGAAACGTGCATTGGGACTAAAATGGGCTTTTTTCGAAGGCTGGTGGACCTGGATTTACACTTTCGTTGATTTAGCCATCTATCCCGTTCTTTTTGTTGAGTATGCTTCATTTTTCTTCCCCCAGATACATGCCTATAAAATTCCTGTTTGTCTGGTCATCATCTGGTCATCGGCAGCGTTGAATATAAGGGGCATTGTGCCTGTAGGTAAAACCTCAATTGCACTAGCAATTCTTGTACTTATCCCATTTCTATTTCTCTTAGTTACGGCAATAGTAAAGTATGGAAACCAATTATCAATACCCACCCAAACATTAAAAGGACAATCTTTTTCGTCGATTGGTTTAGCTTTTTATACCATCATGTGGAATTTTATTGGTTGGGATAATACCACAACGTATGCAGAAGAAGTTGACAAGCCTGGCAAATCTTACCTAGCCTCAATTACAACAGCATTTACTATTGTTCTAACTATTTATCTGGTAGCAATTGTCATCTCAATTCAATCTGGCATAAGTGCTGCCGTTTTGCTAAACGACGGATTTCCTGCATTGGGTACATTGGTTGGCGGGCATTGGCTTGGCGCTATGATTGCGTTGGGAGGTATGGCAAGTGCCATGGGTTTGTATTCGGCAGTATTACTGTCGGTAACGAGAGTGCCACGGGCAATGGCTATGGATAAATTGATGCCGCAAAGCCTAAGTGCCCTTCACCCCAAATACAACTCGCCCTACTATTCTATAATTATTTGTTCGGCGGTTGTAAGCTTTATGATTTTATGGACATTTGCCGACCTGCTGATAATAGATGTTACAGTGTATGGGGCTGCACTGTTTTTAGAATACCTGGCATTGATACGTCTTAGAATAACTTCTCCCAATGACTATCGCCCGTTTAAAATCCCGTTCAATGTCACGGGCCTATTTGTGATGATGTTAATACCCTTTGTTATTTATGCCATCGCACTATTTGCAGCATTTACGAGTGAAGGCTCAAGCCTTACCCCGGCATTATTTGCAGTAGCAACCTTGCTAACTGCTCAACTAATCTGGTGGATCATGAAGGCAAAAAATAAACTCATTGGTAAAAAGAGGTTTTAGAAAACCCGTTCAGATTTTATCATTGCAGGAAATTGCTTCTGCACTTTCTTCACCTCAGGAATACTAAAGCCCATTACATAACCACCAAATGGGTTTTTATCAATATAATCCTGGTGATAATCTTCGGCAGTCCAGAAATTTGTGAAAGGCATTATTTCAACGGCGATAGACTTTTTGTACTTCCCTGATTTTCTCATGGAAGCCATATAATCTTCAGCCATTTTTCTCTCATTGTCATTTCTATAAAAAAGAACTGACCTGTATTGCGATCCGTGATCGGGACCCTGGCCATTTACTTGTGTAGGATCCTGTCCGTAAAAGTATATTGTAAGCAAATCGGCATAACTAACCTGTGTTGGATCGTAAAACACGTTTACTGTTTCAGTATGACCGGTATTACCTTCTTCAATTGTTTGGTATGTGGGATTTTTGGTTTTTCCACCTGCATATCCCGAAACTGCTTCTTTAACCCCTTTAATACTTTCAAATAAAGCTTCCTCATGCCAAAAACATCCGGCAGCGAAGGTAGCCTGGCTGTATTTTGCAAGTTCTTTATTTGATAATTTTTGCTCTGGGACTTTCCTGGGTTTTTGGGCACAAGATGCGATTGTAATCGTCATCAAAATGCAAAAAAGACTGGTATGTAACTTATTCATAATTATTTTTTCTATTATTTACGAATGCTTGTCATTATCGGTTGTTAAGAAACTCTTCCAATTTTTGAATGGCTAAGTGGAAGTTGAAAATCTGATCCAACGTAAAAATGCAAAACTCCAGTATTATCAATATTTCATCATTAGGTCTAAAAGTTTCCTGTCTAATTTATAGCCGTTCCAGTCTTCGTATGCCACATCTGTACGGCCAGAGTTGAGAATTCCAAAATCACCAACAAAATTCCAAAGTGCAAAGCCAATCCCATTCTCAGACAGTATACTCAACACATCGTTAAACCATGCAATAAAAACAGCGTGGGGGGTTTTGTTCCAACTTCCACATTCGCCACAGTGTACTCCAACTCCTTTTTTCGTTAATTCTATCCAGGGCTTATAATAATCTTCTAGCATGGTGCGGCTTAGGTATCTGTTACCCACCTGTCCCGGCCATTTTGGTTCCGGCAAGTTATCAGGATCTTTATTAGCCCATGGCGCTTTATAATGCGAGATCGCACCGGGATTGTAGCCCCGGCAACTTTGTGCTATATCCAGGTCAATAATTTCAGGGATAACGGAATTACCAACATTATTTCCATCCGCAATTACCAGGTGATGACGATTTTCTTTGCGTATAGCTTCGGCAGCAGCCTTCGC